>PCTK01000037.1:0-5016 GCA_002786505.1 Nitrospinae bacterium CG22_combo_CG10-13_8_21_14_all_47_10
GGAGTTTTTCAGCACCCTGCTAGCTTTATATGCGAAGGTCACAGGGGTAAGTATTTTAGAATCACAATAAAAGCTTTTCCACTTCCTCCTTAAGAGCAAAACCGGAACCAAACCACTTGCCCCGCAAAACCCCATTTCTATCAATCAATAGTGTTGAAGGGGTTCCTTTGAGTTGATAGGTTTCAAATGTTTTTGCCGTATATTTTTTTCCCTTCAAATAGGACATTACCTGGTTCAAAATGAGTTTCTGATTTTTTTCGGGAAATGAGTCAAATTGAGGGAAATCCTTTTTGATAAAATCATGCGCGTCCGACAAATAATCCATTGAGTGATACGGCACCAGCCGGTCCCAGGCCACGGGGAAAGTTATGGAATAATCCAGACGGTTATTATTCAGTAGGCCTTGGGAATTTAAAACAGCGTGGGTTTCTCCCACCACTTCTCCAAAATCAATCAGTTTTTTCAAATTTTCAAAAGTGTTGAGTTGGAAATCCTCGAACGCAGTGGCCAATCCCCAGACCAATAAAGGAGAGTCTTTAAATTTGGCGCTGATTTCCAGGGTTTCTGGAATCGCATGGGTGAAACAACCTGGGCAATTGACCTGAAATACTTTTATAAGTATGGGCTTTCCCCGTTCATTGCTGATATTGGTTGGGGGGCCTCCAAGCCACCCGTCAACATCCAAATCAATCGCGGGAGAATTAACCTGCGCCATCTGTGGGCTCTTCGTTAACAACGTTGATCAAACGGTGGATCATATTCTGCATCTTTTCTGGAGGTCTTTTGGTCAGGGCTTCTTCAAGTAAAAAAATAGCCCGACTTTTTTCACCTTGAAGATTATGAATAGTCCCCAGCATGAAATAAGAAATAAAGCGCTTATCACCTTGGGGATACTTATCCAGTATTTTTTGAAAGTGTTCCGTAGCCTTTGGATAATTTTTCAATCGAAAATAGGAAGTGCCCATACCAAATTCGATATTGTCCTGTAGAAATAAGGGAGGATTCTGCTTTTTAAGATTTAAAAATAAATTCAGGCTGTTTTTGAATTTACCATCCCGAAAACTTTTCATTGCAGAATTATAATCAGAGATTGAGAAGAAAACAGGCGGCTTAACTTCCATTATTTTTTTAAGCCTCGCTTCCGCATCCATAAATCCGGCTTTGGACATTTCCAGATCCTTCCGCATTCGTATTATCCGTTCCTGTTCCGATTCAGCCCGTTGCCCATATTCAGAAATCATTTTATTGATTTCAGGATTAATTTGGTTCATGGATTCAAACAGGGCCACTTCCCGTTTAGAAAAGGTGGCATGATTCACGAAAAGAATTTCAATTTCCTGGGTCAAGGCATCCAGTTGTAATTGATTTGCCCTCCTTGCCGACAAAACGGTTTCGTCAGGGGGATACCAGGAGTGCCGCTCTTCCTGGTTTATGGGCCAATGCGTTCTTTCAGCAGGCAGATAACCACCACAAGCATTCAGGAGGAAGGCCAATATAATTATAAGACCATTTTTCACTGCACTTTTCATCGCCTTACGGTATATAATATTTTGTAATTAACCTTATGATAGTCTATCTAATTACCCCTTATTTATCAAGCTATTAGGTATATGAAAAATTACTATTCCATCCTTGGCGTATCCAAAGGAGCCTCTGATGATGAAATAAAAAAAGCTTATCGAAAATTAGCCATGCAATACCATCCCGATCGAAACGCTGGGGATGAGAAGGCGGAAGAAAAATTTAAAGAGGTTAGTGAGGCCTATGCGGTACTGAGCAACAAAAAAAAGCGGAGCCAGTATGACCAGTTTGGTTCTGAAGGGTTTCATCAGAAATTTTCCCAGGAAGACATTTTTCGTGATTTTGATATCAATGAAATCCTTAGAGGCTTTGGTTTTGCAGGGGGCAACCCTTTTCAGGGGCAGGAAAGAGGTTTTGGTGGGTTTGGTAGTCCTTTTTCCCAGGGGAGACATCAAGAACGTGAACCGCAAATTCCACCAATAAAAAAAGAGTGTGTGATCACCTTTGAGGAAGCGGCATTAGGTTGTCAACGCACCATTTCCATTTCTCGAAATGAGGGCATTGAAGAAACTAATGTGAAAATTCCAGCAGGCATCACACATGGCAAAGTTTTGCGGGTGCAAGGTAAAGGCCAGACATCGGCTGACGGGAACCGTCGTGGTGATTTGCATCTCCTGATTAATGTCCGTTCCCATCCTCTTTTCCGGCGTGAAGGCAGAGATGTCGTGGTGGATGCGGAAATAAAATTAACCCAGGCAATTTTGGGAGCGACCATTGAGGTTGAAACTTTGGAGGGAATCAAATCGGTCAAAGTTCCGCCAGGAACTCAAAATAATACTAAACTAAAGTTGAAAGGTATGGGAATCAAATTTTCAAATGGAGTTCGTGGTGATCAGTTGGTAAAGATTATCATTAAGATACCTAAAGTACTAACCCAGGAGCAAATTCCCCATATCCAGTTTTTGCAAGACACAGGTATTTAATTTGTTTACTTTAAAATCAGCGAATCCTGCAAAAGTTTTAAATCATTTCGCAGGTTATCGCATTCTGGAGAATTATTTGTGGCACGCGTATTCTTTCAAACAGATAATGTAACTCATGAGGTGGAGGATGGGACCCCTCTTATAGATTTCTGTGATGAGGTGGGGGTTTCGCTATCCTTCGGTTGTACTGAAGGAACCTGCGGGGTTTGCGAGGTGACAGTGGTTGAAGGAAGGGAAAATGTATCCAGGATAACAGAAGAAGAAAAAGATTATTTGTTGCCTGAGGATCTGGAAGGAGGAATGCGGCTGGGTTGCCAGGTTAAAATTCGCAAAGGAAACGTGACATTAAACTGGAAAAAAGTAAAAACAAAATAACGAGCCGCCTACAAGCCGCTATCTTTGATTTCACTTTCAACTCTTTTTAGCATCCATTCCTTGATTTCTTCATCCAACTTTTTCAAGTTGTCATTGATTTGCGGCCCCGAACAGATTTTGCTGGCCAATTCCGCATAACTCAGAGCTTCTTGGGTTTCGCCTGATTCCTGGCATGTTCTGGACATGTTCCAGACCGCTTTTGCTTCCATATACCGGTCGGAATCCTTTTTTCCCAGCGAACGGGAATGCCGGAAACAAATCATGGATTTTTCGAAACGACTTAGCTCCAAATAAGCATTCCCAAGATTTTCCAATAACGAGTATTCAAGAGGAAGGACCGCGAACTTTCTTATTTTTGGCAGGCCGCGTTCGTATTTTTCAATCGCGCTTGAGTATTCCTTCAAGCTTTTATGATAATCTCCCATTTTTTTCAGGATAATGCCCTGCCCTCTGTTATCCCCTAATTTCCTGGAAATTTCAAAGGCTCCATCCAGGCATTCAATGGCCTTTTTATGTTTACCCATTTGCATATATGTCAGGGATAAATTTTCTAAAATACTCATTTCCTTTTTTTTGAGATTAGCTTGATGGGCCAGGGTTTTAGCTTCTTTTAGATAGGTGATGGCTGTTTGGTATTTTTTGACGGTGGTGCATAAACGCCCCAAGTCATCAAGAACCTCAGTCTGGAATTCCTTGTTCCCTAATTTCTGTGCTTTTTCCAATGAAAGCTTAAAGTTCAGTTCTGCTCGTTCAAAATCGTTTCCTTTGAAGCAAGCTTGTGCCAGCAAGTGTAATACTTCCATTTCTTTGCTGGTTTTTCCTTCCAAACGAACAAATTCCAGAACCTTGGTAAAGCATTCAATAGCCCTTTCAAACTTCCCTGTAGAAAGGCAACACTGCCCCAATAGATCCAGTGACATTTTTTCATCTGCCACGTGACCCAGTTTGCAGGAAAGACCCTGGGCCTCTTCAAGGTATTCAATAGCCTTGTCATAGTACCCCAACGAGTGTAGTTGAACACCGAGAGATAAAAGATTGTTTTTTTCAGATTCGACATTCTCTGACTCCCGGGAAGCGGTCAAAGCGGACTCATTCCATTCAATACACTCGCCAGTTGTGTGTCGCATGGGCATTAGTGCACGGGCCTCTTTACAATAATCACCGCAGAGTTTCGCGATTTTAGTGTCTTCCGAGCTCTTCTGGGCAGACCATTTTTGTCCTGCTTGAATATTAGACCAGTTCAGGTCAAACAGGTTGAGGGCACTCTCCAAGGCATCTTCATCGTTTTGATAAAGGTCATTGGCCTCTCTCAGGAGTTCAAAATAATAAAAAGCCAGATTTCGATGTACGAGAATTTTTTCTGATGGCCTGATTTCGGCCGAAATGAGCTTGTGAATCAATTCGTGAAAAAAATATCTTTTGTTGAGAGTATCGTGCTCGACCAACTTGAGAGACACAAGCCGTCTCAGGTGGTCGCCATCCTTGTCTCCAGTGATACTAGCTACGGCTTTTTCATCAAAGCAACCGGAAAACAATGCCAGTTTCCGGAATACGGTGGCCGTTTCTTTTCTCATATCTCTGAAAATAATATTAAATATAGGCTCAACATTTCGGTCTATGACATCCTTCTTATTTTTATCCTCCGCAAGTTCAAATTCGCCCTCAGGCTTGAGCAACCGCTTTTCTTCACTCAGCTCACGAATCAACATTTCCGCGGGGAGGTCAGGATTTTCCCGCAAATACGATCCTGCTAAAGATATCGCCAAGGGAGAATTCCCGCACAAATCGTTGATCTCCGATCCCCATCGTTTTGCCTGGGGGGCCAGATAGAAAAGAAGGAGTTCCGCCTCATCTGGAAAAAATTCTTTCACGGGTTTGGCAAAAGAGCCAGAAACTAAAACTTTGCTGGCGGAGGTAAAGATCATCAAACCTGAATTTCCAGGTAAAAGCCTTTTGACCTGACTAGGTTTGGAAACATTTTCAACCAACATCAGAAACCTCTTGCCCTTCAACGCGGCACCATAGCGTTGCGTCAGTTCAGCGGGGTCATCAGGAATAGCTTCCCTTGGGAATAAAGCTCGCAGGACATGGCCCATTGCCTTGCTGACTGGCAATGGCTTTTCACCTACATCCATTA
>PCTK01000037.1:5029-5705 GCA_002786505.1 Nitrospinae bacterium CG22_combo_CG10-13_8_21_14_all_47_10
TTGCGCATCGGGATATTTGGGAGACAATTGGTGTGCGAGTTCGATAGCCAGAGAAGTCTTTCCGGCACCTCTTTCTCCATACAGGCAAATTGAGTCTCCAGCGGCCCAGGTTCTTCCCATGACCTCCAGGACAATATCTTTTCTGCCAAAAAAGGCCGGAACTTTGTTGGGGAGTTGATTTTTGGATAATGCCGGAAAATTACGCGCATTGATCATGGATAACTGGCTAAGTAAACTGGAACTGCTACTGGTATGACTGCTGGGTGGAGAAGGAGGGATGAAACTGGTTGTGGCGCCGATGGTGGAGCTCTCATTTGACCTGCCATCAAAGGCTATGGGGTCACTGGTTTTAGGTCGTCCCAAAATAACAACCAATCCTAAAATAGCCAGCAATAGAATAATTATGATTATAGATAAATCCATTGGCACTCAAATTATTCTTTTAGTAGTAATAAGGCCTGCAACCAAGTTTAGACCAAAGAAAAATAATTCCTTTTGTTCAATGATTAACAAGTTCACCTGTAATATTTTGAATTATGACATTTTATATCTAAAAATCAATGATTTGTACCTAATTTTAAGCCCACCCCACATTTGTGGGAGACCTTTGCGTAAGTCGAAAGCACCGGTTATTTTTATTTTTTGACGAACTTATTGACAAGGCAAACCCTACAAG
>PCTK01000204.1:0-2022 GCA_002786505.1 Nitrospinae bacterium CG22_combo_CG10-13_8_21_14_all_47_10
CCTTTTTTCATGAAATATGCGGGCTAGGAGTCAACCACTAACTGGTCTTTGAGTTGGTCGATGAGGAGGATGTTGTTGATGGCGATGGCGATTTTGTCGGCCATGCGTTCGAGAAACTCGGTGCCGAGCCCATCATGAAAGTGAAAAGGGTTGGGACTGCCAAACGCAATGGCTCCCACCATGGCATTCTGCGCTACTATGGGGATCAGCGCTTCTGATTGAATGTCATCGTGGTTTGGACCGAACATTTCCGACTCTTTAATCTCACTGCGCAAGACAGGTTTGAGTCCGTTTTCAAACCAGCTATCTGCTGTTTCCCGACCAATGAATTTCACCATTTCATCGAGGGTGCCGTTATAACGTTGCCGCAACCGGTCTTCCAAAAAATGGTCGGAACCTTTGACCAGACACACTTTAACGTTGGGAATGCCAAACCGGTTGGGAATTTCTTTTTGCAACTGGCTGACCATTTGATCCAGATTGGTGCTGGTCAACACCAGCCTTTCGATTTCAAACAAATGCTCCTGTATTTTTTCATTGGCGCGGGAAATTTCAAACAACCATTCCAGCTTGCTTTTAAGGTGTTCCTTGTCATCATGCACCCGCTTGATGATCCGGTCCGCCAGACTCAACGTGCTCATAGGCTCGATAGGAAGGTCTTCGTCTTTAATATCTTTTATTTTTTTCAGCAACTCCGGGTATTCGTTAAAAAACTCAGGATGCTCGTTAAGATAAATGGCGATCTGGTCTTTATTCATGAAAGTTTCCTATCGAGTGAGATTAAAATAGGCCCCAATCATACCACAGAATCCTCTGGCCACACAAAGATAAAATTAATAAAATCAGCATGTTAGCGGATTATCGGAACGTTCCGGCGTAACCCCCTGTGGCAATACGAAGGTACTGCCCCTCTCTGGAGGATAAAAACAAAAGCAGGGACTTAACACGCGCTCGCGACTGCCAACCGCCAATATTTAAACTTCTCCCTGATAAGGGAGTTTGTCTTTTTTGCCTTATTCCCTCGCCCCGGATGGGGCGTGGAACCAGCGGTAGAGAGCTGGCAAAACCACCAGTGTCAACACGGTGGAGGACAGTATGCCGCCGATGACCACCGTTGCCAGTGGGCGTTGCACCTCGGCGCCGGTTCCAGTTGCCAGGGCCATGGGGACGAATCCCAACGAGGCCACCAGTGCTGTCATCAATACAGGCCTGAGACGTGTTAGCGATCCCTGCCGAATCGCAGAATCTAAAGGAAGTCCCTGATCGCGTAAGTTGCCAATGAATGAAATCATCACCATGCCATTGAGCACCGCGACTCCAGACAGAGCAATGAACCCCACTGCCGCCGAAATCGATAATGGAATGCCCCTCAACCATAAGGCAAGAATACCACCCGTGAGAGCCAGGGGTACCCCGGTAAAAACCAGCAGAGCGTTGGCGTTGGAACCAAACGCCGCAAACAGCAATAAGTAGATCAGGACAAGAGTCAGCGGAATCACCACCCACAACCTTTGCGATGCGGTAATCAGGTGCTCGAACTGACCTCCCCACTCGATCCAATAACCCGGTTCCGCTTTTAGCCTGAGGGTGGTTTGCGCCTCTTCAACAAAAGAGCCGAGGTCACGGCCTCTTACATTAGCCGTCACCACCACGCGCCGCTTGGCATTTTCACGGCTGATCTGATTCGGGCCCTTGATGACCTTAAACTCCGCAATCGTTCCAAGAGGAATGAATTTACTAAAATGTTTGTCCGGGCTCATCACCGAGTGCGGTTCTTCTTTCCCATCCTGATTTAGAGGGATGGGAATGTCTTTAAGGAGATCCATATTACTGCGGATGTTTTCTGGCAAACGCACGATGAGGTCAGACCTTCGGTCTCCCTCAAAAACCTGGCCCGCCTTTTTACCTCCGATAGCAATTTCGACGACTTCCTGAACATCGGCCGCATTGATTCCCAAGCGGGCCATTGCCGGGCGGTCCAGTTCCACCGTTAGAACCGGGAGCCCGGTCACCTGCTCGACT
>PCTK01000204.1:2082-2347 GCA_002786505.1 Nitrospinae bacterium CG22_combo_CG10-13_8_21_14_all_47_10
ACCGCCACATCACTGCGCACGCCCGAAATCAGTTCATTAAAGCGCATCTCAATCGGCTGGGTAATTTCGTATTTATTACCGGGGACTTCGGCCAGCTTCTTTTCAAGGTCCTGAATCAGATCCGCTTTATCCCGTTTTGGGTTCTCCCACTGCTGGCGTGGTTTCACCATTACAAACACATCCGCCACGCTTGGCGGCATCGGGTCGGTAGCAATATCAGCGGTACCAATCTTGGAGAAAACATAATCCACCTCCGGCAGTTCCT
>PCTK01000204.1:2386-7857 GCA_002786505.1 Nitrospinae bacterium CG22_combo_CG10-13_8_21_14_all_47_10
GGGTAAGACTGGTGCCCGGAACCCTGAGAGCATGAACCGCGAAGTCCCCTTCGTCCAGAGTCGGGAGAAACTCGCTACCCATTTTCTGACTCAATAAAATACTGAGGACAACCAGAACCCCGGCAAAGGCAATCACCTCTGCCCTGTTTCTGACAGTGATATCCAGCAGGAATGAATAAATCCGGCCCGCGCTTTTTAAAATGACGTTTTCCTTTTCAGAGGTAGAAGATAACGCGAACTGAGCCATCATCGCTGGAATAAAAGTAATCGAAAGAATCAAAGCTCCGGCAAGAGCTGTCAATACGGTGAACGCCATAGGCTGAAACATTTTTCCTTCGATTCCAGTCAGAGTGAGTATAGGCAGGTAAACGATCATAATGATGAACACGCCAAAGATGCTGGGACGCGAAACTTCGCAGGCTGAAGACTGAACAATCTCAAACCGTTCCTGCTGATTCAAAATACGCCCCAGCCTATGTTGTTCTTCAGTTAGACGGCGACTGCAATTTTCCACAATGATCACCGCGCCATCGACGATGATGCCAAAATCAATAGCGCCCAAACTCAGCAGGTTACCGCTCACACGGTTGCTCACCATCCCCGTTACCGCAAAGAGCATGGAAAGGGGGATAACCAGAGCGGTGATCAACGCCGCCCGGAAATTACCCAGCAACAAAAACAAAATGACAATAACCAGAAGCGCCCCTTCCAATAAATTGTCGCGTACCGTTTTGAGTGTGGCGTTTACCAGATGAGTGCGGTCATAAACGGTTCGTGCCGCCACTCCCGCGGGCAATGTCTGGTTGATATATTTCATTTTCTCAGCAACCCTTAACGAAACCGTTCTACTGTTTTCTCCCTTAAGCATGAACACGGTGCCCAGCACCACTTCCTCGCCATTTTTGGTCGCCGCTCCGGTCCGCAGTTCCTTGCCCAGACTCACCTCTGCCACATCTTTAATGTAAATGGGAACACCCTGATGAGAACCGATCACAATATTTTTAATATCCGCAATGCCCGATACCTGGCCGGGAGTGCGCACGAGGTATTGCTGACCGCTGTGTTCAATATAACCGGCACCCGTGTTTTCGTTATTCCGGCTTAACGCTTCGATGACATCCCTGAACGAAAAACCATACGCAATCAACTTTTGCGGGTCCGGCGAAACCTGGAAGTTTTTGACATAACCCCCGATGCTGTTGACCTCAGTCACTCCCTGGATGTTCATGAGTTGCGGTTTGATGATCCAGTCCTGAATCGTTCTCAACTCAGAGGAAGAGTAGGGTTTTTTATTTTGATCTTCAGCTTCCACCGACCACATGAAAATTTCACCCAGTCCCGTTGTAATCGGGCCCATGACCGGTTCCACGTTTTCAGGAAGGCGGCTTTTCACTTCCTGGAGCCTGGAATTGATCAGTTGCCGGGCAAAATAAATATCCGTCCCATCCTCAAAAATCACTGTGACCTGGGAAAGACCGTAACGGGACACGGAGCGGGTGCGCTTCAGTTTAGGTATGCCCGCGATAATAGTTTCAATGGGAAAGGTGATGCGCTGTTCGACTTCCAACGGCGTGAGCCCCGGGATCTCCGTATTGATCTGCACCTGGATATTAGTGACGTCAGGCACCGCATCAATAGGAAGTATTTTAAAATTATACCAACCCAACCCAATGAGAGCCAAAGCCCCGGCCATCACAAAAAATCTTTGCCGAATGGAAAATCTGATGATTTTTTCCAACATGGTTCGTTTCCTTTAATGGCTGTGAGTGGCGCCAGATTTTTCAATCTCGGCCTTAACCGCATAACTGTTTTTTGCCGCGTACTGTTCTCCGTGCTTCAAACCACGCAGAACTTCGACGCTTTTGCCATCAGTTTCTCCCAGCTCCAACGGCCTTGCTTCCAAATGGGAACCATATTTGACAAAGACTACCGACCAGTCCCGGAAACTTTGAATGGCAGGCGGTTCCACCGCCACAGGAACCCTTCGCTCGCCGAGAACCAATTCCACCGTGATATAACCACCGGGGCGCAAGTCGCGCTCCTTATTGGGAATCACTACCCGGCCGGTCACCGTGCGTGTTTTTTCTTCAATGATCGAACTGAGATAAGACAGTTTCGCGTGCAGGGTTTTGGGTCCTTTCTCAAAAAGCACTTTTTGTCCCAGTCGAATTTTTGGGAGTTCCTTTTCTGGAATAGCAAAATTTATCCACACTTCTGTTAGGTCTGCCAATAGGAAAATGTCATCATCTTTTTTGACCGCCTCTCCGGTGGTCAAATGCTTTTGGATAACCGTGCCATTTAAAGTAGCGCGTAGTTCATACTGGGTGAAATGCTGTTCATCCTGCGTCGGCAATTGATCCACCTCTTTGGGAGCCAGGCCCAGGGCCAGTAATTTTTGGTTTGTGGTTTGCAGATTAAGCTGGTTGACCTCAAAAGTTTTTTTCTTTTGCCTCAGGGACCACGCGCCATCGTAAGCAATTTTTTCACGTAGCGCGATGTAACGGGCCTCAGAACTTTTATAATCTTCCAAAGCGACTAAATATTCAGATTCAGATGAAATGCCCTTTTCCAGCAACCCTTTTTCGCGAAGGTGTATGGATTTAGCCAGCCGCAACTTTGCAGAAGCCGGAATGAGCAGTTCACGGCTTTTCCCAATCACCAGGTCTTTAAGCTGTTTGTAAATTTCTTCCGGGTCTAAATCCTGCTCAAGCAAATCCAGCATGCGCTGAGTGTTTTCGAAAACTTGTTTTTCCCGGTCCAGATCGGCTTCCGCCATGTCAACCTGCTTTATGGCGGTCAGGTACTCAATCTTGGCGTCTGCCAGTTCCCGGCTTTCCAAAATAGCGATAATTTCGCCGGTGGAAACCTCATCGCCCAGGTCCTTGAACACTTTTTTCACAACGCCATCAAGCCTTGGAACAATGTGAACCACCTTTTCCTCGTTAAGGCCAATTTCCCCCGGTAACCTTATCGTTGTTACCAGTGTTTCTGGCCCGGCTTTTTTAAAAACAAGGCCAGCATTTTGAATCGCTTCCGGGGAAAATTCTGCCCGGCCTTCAATTTGCGAAAGTTGCCACTTGAAATTTTGGCCTTTCCATTGTGCATTGATGGTCATGTCAAAAGAATGCGGTTCGGCGACAACCTGGTCGCCCAGCAAATAGTCTCCCGAAGGTTTAAAGCCGATGGTGTCCACCCGGTCCAACCTCTTCAGGACAATATTCAATCCCACCTCGTTTAAATCCACCGGTTCACCGGAAGTTACATAGACCCTGAACTGCGGGGGAATGCCGTCTTCAAAAATTTTCACCTCCACCTGAAAACCCTGCTCCGTGAACAACCAGCCACCGTGTTTCCCGCGTTGGGCCGAGGGGTCCACCTCCAGGGAATGTTCCGGCTCATCAAGAACCGGTTTGGATTTATCCAGATTTAAAATTCCCCAGGCCAGAATCACTCCCAGAATAACGATGGTGGCAACAGAAATTTTTCTGCTCATGGCTCTCCTTTCCCGCGGTCGATAGAGTTGTCCTGGATAAAAGGATCAACCCCCGTCAAACGTTTCACATCGGCAACCGCGCTGTGATATTCGGCCAGCGCATCGAGATATTGGTTTTGAACCTGATAGAATGTTTTCTGGCTGTCCAGTACATCCAACAAACCAAATTTTCCAAAACGGTAGCCCTCACTGATGGCAGACAGCGCTTTTTCGGCTCCAGGCAAAACCTCCGTCTTGATGGAAATGACTTTTGCATGAGAAAAAGATAGTTCGCTATGGGCCTTTAAAAGAGCTTCCTGCATTCCCAGCACTTGCGCCCTTTTTTCTTCCTGGGCTTTTGACAAACGGTGTCGGGCTTTGGCAATACCACCCTGATTACGGTTGAACCAATTCAAGGGAACCGTCACACCAAATATCAAAGCGTTATCACTGGTTTCCTCTAACCTTCGGTAGCCGCCACTGAACGTGAGATCGGGAATTGCTTTCGAGTTTTCAACCTCCAGCTCTGCCTGCCGATGAGC
The DNA here is from genome assembly GCA_002786505.1 of Nitrospinae bacterium CG22_combo_CG10-13_8_21_14_all_47_10. Classification (GTDB taxonomy): domain Bacteria; phylum Nitrospinota; class Nitrospinia; order Nitrospinales; family VA-1; genus LS-NOB. The sequence continues at coordinate 6,401 of PCTK01000204.1, forward strand.
AAGGGCGGCGGACCATTTCGACAGGCGTGGATTGGAAGGCAAGGGCGTTGGTTCCGGAAAAATCCTGTCGGGAACAGAAAACAAGTCTCCCTGCGCGGAGTCAAACCGGGGTTCGGCCTCCCCCCATAAAGTCGAAAGTTTCCTGCGGGCATTTTCCAGTTCCTGCCTTGCCCTTTCTTCCTCAATGCGCATGTTGGCAAGAGCCACCTGTGCCTTGATTTTTTCTATTGCCGCAACTTTGCCCGCTTTAACTCTCTCGGAGACTGCTTTTAAAAAATTTCTCGCCAGTTGCACCCCTTCGACAGTTAAAATTACCTTTTGCTGGGATTTCAACAAGTGGACAAAAGATTGGGAAACACGGGTCAATACTTCCAAACGCTGAATTTCATAATCCCATCCAGCTATTTCTTTTGATAAATTCGCCGAGCTTTTCCTTAGAGCGCGCTTATCTCCCAACTCCATTCGCTGGCTCAGTTGAATCGTTGTTTCGGATTGATCAAAAGCCTTGAAGTTTCCTGAACCCATTGCATTTTCTACCTGCACAAGCAGTTTGGGGTTGGAGACCAGGCCGGCCTGCAGGGTCTCGGCCTCCCTGGCTCGGACTTCGTACGAGTAGGCTTGCAAGTCCGGATTTTGCAACAAGGCGGCCTGTAGAACCTGAATCAGGGTGATAGATCCTGTTAATATTTTTTCCTGTTTTTCTTCCGCAAAAACAACAAACGGAAAAAGAACACACAAAACCAGCACAACCCTCAGGGTTATCAATAAACGTTTCATTTTTTCTGTTCCTGAATAATGTTTTTCCTGCATGGGCAAAACTCAAACCAGACGCAGGCCCTCACGCAAAAGGTTTCAGAATGCGGGAAAATTAAAAACTATGTGTGGGTTATAGAAACAAAAAAGGAGGAGAACGTGATGAATGGTGACTTTTACTCAGTCGCGATTTGAAGGAAGGAATTTCCGGGTCTACCGGATAAAATACCCGCGGATTAGTAAACCAGATTCGGGTGGAATGACCGGCCTGTGTATAAACCAGCCCCTGCTTGAAGGACTTGGAGTTTTTTGCCAGAACAAAAATTTCGGAATCGTTGACCTCTTCATCTTCAGAAGAATGAGAGTGGTGAAAATGGTCATCCAATTCACGATTAGAAAAATGCCCGGTAACAAGGTGGGCATAGACTTCCAAAGTCGCCGAATGATAACGGCCCTGATGCTGATGAGCGTTAACATCCCCGCCATGGTTGTGAGTTGTTTCGGGGTGGTAATGGATGAACGGAAGTAAAGTGAATTGGAGTCCCCAAAGGATCACCAAGGCAAACATCATCCCGTAATTTTTTTTACAAAATTCAATCATCAATAAAATCCCACAGAGTCCCGGTCATTCATTCTATTTATATCGGCTGGATAAATTATATTATAAGCAAATTTAATGTATTAAGGCAAGTTTTCACCCAGCC
>PCTK01000128.1 GCA_002786505.1 Nitrospinae bacterium CG22_combo_CG10-13_8_21_14_all_47_10
AGTTTCCCCAGCAGTTCGTAGGGAAGGTGAGCCCAGTCGGCGGTCATGCCATCGGTGCTGGTAACGGCGCGGATAGCCACTACGTTTTCGTAAGTTCGGGCATCGCCCATCACACCCACGGTTTTTACCGGAAGCAGGACCGCAAACGACTGCCATAAGTCGTTGTACAAGTCTGCGGCTTTCACTTCTTCCAGGATGATTTTGTCAGCGGCACAAAGAATTTTCAGACGTTCACGGGTCACGTCTCCCAGAATGCGGATGGCCAGGCCCGGACCCGGGAATGGCTGGCGGTTGATAATCTCATCCGGCATGCCCATCTCGCGCCCCAGTACCCGGACTTCATCCTTGAACAATTCGCGGAATGGTTCAAGGAGCTTCAACTGCATTTTTTCCGGTAGGCCACCAACATTGTGGTGCGATTTAATCACCGCTGATGGCCCCCCTTTGAAAGAGACCGACTCGATGACATCCGGGTACAATGTTCCCTGAGCGAGGAAGGTGAAGTTTCCCCGTTTTTTGGCTTCCTCCTCGAAAACCTCAATAAAGGTATTGCCGATGGATTTTCTTTTTTGTTCCGGATCGGTGATGTCTTTAAGCTTGTCGAGAAATTTATCGGTGGCATCAATAACATCAAGGTTGATGTTGAAATTGTCGCGAAAGGTGCTTTCCACTTTTTCCTTTTCGCCGGACCGTAAAAGCCCGTTGTCGATGAACAGGCAGTGCAAGTTGTCGCCGATAGCTTTATGAATCAGCACCGCCGCGACAGAAGAGTCCACCCCTCCGCTTAATCCGCACACCACTTTTGCGTTCCCTACTTTGTCCCGGATATCCTTGATCATGTAATCAATCAGGGAATCCATTTTCCAATTCCTCGCGCACTGGCAGATTTTAAACAGGAAGTTGCTGAGAATCTTTGCGCCTTCCACCGTGTGCACTACTTCGGGGTGGAATTGCAGGCCATAAATATGGGCTATAGGATTCTCAATGGCCGCCATGGGAGAGTTTTTTGTAAAAGCAGTGCCTTTGAATCCGTTTGGGAGTTTTGAAATACGGTCGCCATGGCTCATCCAAACGATGGAATTATTTTTCACTTCTTCGAACAGATGTGAAAAATCTTTTAGCATTAACTCGGCTCTGCCGAATTCGCGATGTGGCGCCGGGTCTACCTTTCCGCTCAGCACGTGGGTGATGAGTTGCATGCCGTAGCAGATGCCGAGTATAGGAATCTCCAGTTCAAACAAATTTCGGTCGCAAAGCGGTGAGTCTTTTTCCAGAACGCTTGCCGGTCCGCCGGAGAGAATAATGCCTTTGGCATTAAACGTTTTGATTTTAGCTAAAGAAAGGGTGCAGGGGTGAATCTCGCAATAGACCTGGCATTCCCGTACTTTGCGGGCAATGTTCTGGGTATATTGCGACCCGAAATCAAGAATGAGAATTTTTTGCTCGTGCAGGGTGTCTGTGGTCATGCGAAATCCGTTTTGCGTGTCTAAGGAATTTTGCGGGTTCAGTCGATATTATAATTCGGAGCTTCTTTAGTCACGATCACATCGTGAACGTGACTTTCGCGAAGCCCGGCTGGGGTGATCTTGATGAATGAAACATTCTTTCTCAATTCTTCAATGGTAGAGGCTCCGCAATATCCCATTCCAGCACGCAGGCCTCCCAATAGTTGGTGGACGGTGAACGCCAAAGCTCCGCGATAGGGAATTCGCGCTTCCACCCCTTCGGGAACCAATTTGCTTTCAGAGAGTTCCCATTCCTGGAAGTATCGGTCGCTGGAGCCTTGGGACATGGCGCCGATGGAACCCATGCCTCGGTACTCTTTGTAGCTCCTGCCTTGATAAAGGATCTTTTCCCCGGGGCTCTCTTCCGTTCCAGCGAACAAGGAGCCGATCATCACTGTGCTGGCCCCGGCGGCAATGGCTTTGGTGATGTCGCCGGAAAGTTTGATGCCGCCATCAGAGATAACAGGGATATTTTTTTTCTCCGCCACTTTAACGCATTCTGCTATGGCGGAGATCTGCGGCACGCCCACCCCTGATACCACGCGGGTGGTGCAGATGGAGCCAGGCCCAATGCCAACTTTGACCGCATCAACCCCAGCTTTGATCAAAGCGGCAGTGCCTTCAGCGGTTGCCACATTGCCGCCAATTAATTCCAGTTTCGGAAAAGTCTTTTTGATCTCCCGGATGGTTGCCAGGACTTTTTCAGAATGCCCGTGGGCACTGTCAATCACAAGAACGTCAAGCCCAACACGGATCAGGTCCTCAATATGTTCTACAGGGTTCTGGGCAACTCCCAAAGCGGCCCCCACCAACAGCCTGCCTTTGGCGTCTTTAGCGGCGTTGGGAAATTGACCAGCCTTTTCAATATCCTTTGTCGTGATCAGTCCTTTTAGATGTCCTTGCTTGTTGACAACCAGCAGTTTTTCGATGCGGTTGTCGTGAAGCATTTGTTTGGACTTTTCCAGAGGAGTGCCTTCGGGAATGGTGATCAGATGTTCTTTGGTCATCAGCGAACTGATTTTTTTGTTGAGATTTTTTTCAAATCTGAGGTCGCGGTTGGTCAGGATTCCCACCAGTTTTTTATTTTGCGTAATAGGGATGCCGGTGATGCTGTATTTCTGCATGACTTCCAGGGCTTCACTGATTTTTTGGTCAGGTTCCATGGTGATCGGGTCGGGAATCATGGCGCTCACTGAGCGTTTGACCTTGTCGACCATTTTGCGTTGCTTTTCCGGTGTCAGGTTGCGATGGATGATGCCTATTCCCCCCTCCTGAGCCAAAGCAATGGCCAGATTGGATTCTGTCACAGTGTCCATGGGGGCACTGATTAAGGGACTTTTCAGTTTGATTTTGCGGGTCAAACGGGTCGAAAGTTTTACGTCTACGGGTAAAATTTTCGAATGGGCGGGCAAGAGTAATACATCGTCGAAAGTAAGATAGACTGGTACATTTTTGGGGTCAATCATGCGCCATTATAACAGGTAATTTATTAACCTCAATAGGTTGCAAATAAAAAAAATAATAATGAGAAAATATAATGGCGCGATGGCGTTTTTGGAGTTTTTCAGCAACCTGATACACAGGGTTCCTCATTCCACCCTCCTGGATTCCTGCCTGCGCGGGAATGACGTGGGTTGACTATTCGTGCCTAACCCTATCGGGTGTGATAATCTTCATAGCATGAAACTATTCGCGCAAACTACTTTGATCCTATGGATGTTTTGCGGCCCGGTTTCTGCCCAGCCCTTGTTTCAGGGCTCCGGGGAGCGGGAAGACTGGATGGGGACCTATTTCCAGGGCCGTAAGATGGGGTTTACCCGTGTGCAAACCCATTGGACCCCGGAGGCTATAGAGGTGAATTCTACGGTTTTTTTTCAGATTCGCTCTGAATCCATTGATCAGCCCACCACTATCAACCAAAAGACACGGCTCAGTCCGAATTTCAAGTTTTTGGGTTTTTCCCTTTTGCAGGAGATCACCGGGCATCGGCAACAGGTTGAGGGCAAGGTAGAAGGCAATCGACTCATATACCGGGTGAAGTCGCGAGGTTTTGATAAGGAAAAATCTATCGACCTTCCGCCCGATACACTGCCTTCATCGACCTTCCTTTTGAACCTGATGGTGAACGGATTGCATGTGGGGCAAAAGGGAACTCTGCCATTGTTTCTGGAACCATTCCAACTGCTGGTGGACCTGGACTATGAAGTTTTGCGTCGGGAATACCTGGAATACGAAGGCAAACCCGTCGAGACGTTTGTGATCAAACAAAATTTCCGCGGTATTGAATCCGTCTTATGGGTGGCCGAGGATAGTTCAGTGATTAAAGAAGTCACCAACCAGGATTTTGAATCGTTCAGGGAACCTGCTGAAATTGCGCAGAAACTGGATGAACCGTTGACGGTTAGCAGTCTGATCACCTTGAGCCTGGTCAAACCCAACCAGCCGATCAACCGGTCAGACCGGGTGAGGAAAATCACCTTTCGGCTTGAGCCGCTTCGTTCCCCTGAACTTGTTCCGCAAGACCATCGGCAAAGGATTCTCAAAACTGAAGTTCTGCCAAATGGCTTTTATCGCGTCACGCTGGAAATTAAAACTGAACCGGAAACGAACTCGGGACTTTCAAACTGGCCCAAAGAGTCGTCTCAAGACCCGAAATATCTGGAAGAATCGGCCCAAGTCCAGGCCCGGCATCCCCTGATCCAGGCTCTGGCTCGAGAGATTGCCGGAGATATGCCAAATGACTGGAAGGTGGCACAAGGTATCAATCATTGGGTACACAGCAATTTGGAAAAAGAACTGGTGGATACGGTGACAGCGCTGGATGCTTTGCAGGAAAGGCGGGGTGAATGCCAGTCGCATACATACCTTTTCACTGCACTGGCCCGGGCAGTGGGTATTCCCACTCGCATTGTGAACGGACTGGTGTATTCAAAAGAATATGAAGGGTTTCTTTATCATGCCTGGCCCGAAGTTTATGTTGGAGAATGGCGAGCTCTTGATCCGACTTTTGGCCAGGATTTGGTGGATGCCACCCACATCAAGCTGACGGAAGGAAGCAAAGAGGGCCCCTTCGACCTGATGGAGTTTGTCGGCAAGGTGGCGATCGACTGGTTCAAATCTTGACCTGAAAATACTAAGATACTGTTTTAACAGGCGAATAAATTTCATTTTCTTTTGGATATAAGGGATAAAAAAACAATTTATTTGTTTGCGTACCTGTTGATTTTTGGTTTTTATTCGCCTAAATTAATAGTGCGAAGGGGGGGTGAAACCTTTATGTTTTGCGCTCTTGAGGGAAAGTTTTTCGTCTGCCCTAGAATTTCGTTGACAACACTATATCTTGTATATATTTTATTGAGCGACACAAAATATAGATATTTTGTGGTTTGAGGCACCTGAAAAATCGGTGGGGGAAGGCAGTTTAAAGTTGTATTTGTCTTTTGACCCATAACTGATTAAATTTTTTGAAATTATCTCTTTAGCGAGGCGGAGCGTTATATGCGAATCGACCGGGTATTCACCAAAGATCATCAGGATCCCTACGAGGGGGTTCGCTTTGTCGAGCGGGTTTCTAAAATCACCAATGCTAATGGTTCTGTGGTTTCTGAAATCAAGAACGTTTTGGTGCCTGATACCTGGTCGCAGGTGGCGGTCGATATTATGGCGCAGAAATACTTCCGCAAGGCGGGGGTTCCGGCCCGGTTAAAAAAGAAGTTCGAGCCGGGGTTGCCCGAATGGCTCTGCCCATCGGTGCCGGATGAACAAGCCCTGAACCAGCTTCCCCCGTCGGCGCAGTTTTCCCGCGAAACCACATCGCAGGAAGTTTTTCATCGTTTGGCCGGGTGCTGGACGTATTGGGGATGGAAAAATAATTGTTTCAGCAGTGAGAAAGACGCGCGCAGTTATTATGATGAAATGCGCTACATGTTAGCCCGGCAGTTGGCGGCCCCCAATTCTCCGCAATGGTTCAACACGGGCATGAACTGGGCTTATGGTCTGGAAGGGCCCGCGCAAGGGCATTATTATTTCGACCAGGAAACGGCAACACTGCAAAAATCCAGGAATGCTTATGAGCGGCCACAACCGCATGCCTGCTTCATTCTTTCCGTGGATGATGATCTGGTGGGCGAGGGGGGGATCATGGATTTGTGGCGGCAGGAAGCCCGGCTTTTCAAGTTCGGGTCTGGAACCGGGAGCAACTTCTCCAATCTGCGCGGAGATG
>PCTK01000076.1:0-266 GCA_002786505.1 Nitrospinae bacterium CG22_combo_CG10-13_8_21_14_all_47_10
TACGGTTTAACTTTAACCACGGAAGGCACGGAAAACACAGAAGTCAAATTTGAGTTCCAGAATGATCTGGTCATAGCAAATCAGGTCCGGCTTGAACAAATTACCCATTTCCGTGGCCTTCCGTGTTTTCCGTGGTTATAAAGGATAATAGATAGGGGTCGCGTCGCTACTTGACTACATGTTAAAAAATAAAAAAAGCTACGTTCATGGTTTCCTCATTGTTTTACAACAAATTTTTAGATCCTTCATCGCCGGAGCCTGCCCTG
>PCTK01000076.1:274-1627 GCA_002786505.1 Nitrospinae bacterium CG22_combo_CG10-13_8_21_14_all_47_10
GGTAAAGGCGAAAAGGGTGTTGTCTGGATTTCTTCCCGCTTAAGTTAATCGCCATAAAAAAATTTTCAGGAATGTTTTTTATTTTCCGGCGATTTGGTCCTTCAATTGCTTTGCGGCTAATGCGTATCCACCGGAAGCACCGTCCACAAAATGCAGATGACGTTCTTTGCGGTCAAAAACCATACAAGTCATTAAAGCGGAATCGGAAATCTGGATACCATAAAATAAAGCCCCTTCCTTCATTTTCCCGTCCAGATACTCGACAAGTTTTTTCCGTTGTTCCGGATTGCTGTCGATGGTCATGCGGAGAGTGTCATCAAATTTTTGGAAATCAGAATTTTTTGTCAACGTATCAAGATATTCCTTTCCATCCATCTCCCCGATCCGGAGTCCATATTTAAAAATGATTCTTCCCAATACACAAGACAGCCTTAATAAAATTGGATAAACAATACGGATCAAAACATTTTTATTAAAGGTTCGAATTTTGATTTCCGCGGCCAATTGTTGCGAACTCAATGTTACCTTCATTTGATTTGGACTGATAGGGCTGTAATCGCTTTGCGACCCGTAAATTTTTCGTATTTCTTCAATAAATTTGGAATAGGTTTCGGCATTTTCAAGGGAACTGTCATCTCGGGCCAAAACCATAAGGCATACGGTTTCTCCTTTTTTACTATAAATGGGTTCCCACCGACATTCCAAACCCTCGAACAGGCGAGGATCTTCTTTATGATCCGGATTGGATTCGGGTTTAATTTCATAAATCGCAGATGTCTCAGGATTCTTTATGAGTTTGTCTGCATAGGCTAACCCGCCTCCGGAAAACATGGCTAAAGTTCCCCATGGAGAAACCCGCATCTTGGCGATCTTCATCCGGCATCCTCCTGCAACTACCGTTTTTACCGGCACGATTCCCACCCTGAGCTCCATATTAAAACGGCTTTGGGCCAGTCTTCGGGTGCCATTCAAGGCTTTTTCTACCTGGTTCCGGAAAGATTCGGGGATAACAAACGAGGCTCCATCGCCCCCAAAAACAAAAGGGATTTCAATATTCTGGACACAATTCAAAACAGCAATAATTGAAGAAGCGCCCAGATTATTTACATCCTTGTAGCGTCCGCTTTCAATAGCCTTGGTTGACCCTTTAATGTCAGAAACCACAACCAACCAATCGTCCGGGACATCATGGAAATTATTTTCATCGGCGACGCCCATAAAATCGCTGAATACAGGCAAATTTGCATAAAAATTTTCAGGTGCCTCTGGATGGATCTGCATTTTAATCACAAGGTAATGGTTCTGTCCCAATGTTAGTTGGAATTACAACAAAAACAAAGCCGCCGAATCCAG
>PCTK01000076.1:1791-5562 GCA_002786505.1 Nitrospinae bacterium CG22_combo_CG10-13_8_21_14_all_47_10
CATTCTATTTATCAACAACGGGGACAACCCCCCTGGCCCCCTTTCCAGAGGAATTATTCCGGGAGGCCGACGGCCATCAGAATGCCCCGGATGAGATCGGTCGGGGTGGGAGGGCATCCGTGAATCAACACATCGACTGGAATGACCTGACTTACTGCTCCGACGGTGGCGTAGGTGCATCCGAACTCGCCGCCACAAACGGCGCAATCTCCGGCGGCAATAACCATTTTGGGATTGGGTACGGCGTCGTAGGTCATTTTCAGGGCGACTTCCATGTTACGGCTCACCGGCCCGGTGACCAACAGGAGATCGGCATGCCGGGGAGACGCGACAAAATGAACTCCGAAGCGCTCCAGATCATAATAGGGATTGTTCATGGCATGGATTTCCAACTCGCAGGCGTTGCAGGACCCCGCATCCACCTGGCGGATGGCCAATGATTTCTGGAATCGTTTTCTGATAACACGGTCCAGTTCGGACCCCAGCACCTCAATGGTCTGTTCTGACCTGCCGAGGGGCTCGGTGACCGTGCCTACCTTGATTATTTTTCGCAGGATACGTTGCATGGGTTTTTAAAGATCGTGCCCGGAGTACGAGCAGTTGAACGATTTATTATTCAGCGGAAAATCCGGGACCGGCACCTCTCGCACGGCCAGTTCGAGTCCCAGCCAATTGATCATGGAGGGATCGCGCACATAACAGCGCTGGATTCGCCCCCCTGGCCCAAACCGAATCCAGGTGGCGATTTCCCCGCGCCAGGATTCGACCACGGCAAAGCCCCAACTCCCTTCCGCGGGTGCCTGGAAAGGTTCCTGAAAACCACCTTCCGGCAGATCGACCAGAAGCTTTTCGATCAACTGGGCACTGGTTTGAATTTCCTGGAAACGAATCCAAAGTCGAGCCGACACATCGCCGCCCCGGCACACCTTGACTTGTGGCGGGCATTGATCGTAAGGCGAATAAGCGGCATCGCGGCGGGCATCGAGGTCCAGTTCCGCGCTTCGGCCCACAACTCCCAACAGGCCCAGCGTGTGGGCGTCTTGCGTGGATATCCCCCCGGAGCCGATCACCCGTTCCCGGATTGAGGTGTTTTCTTCATAGATCTTGAACAGTTCCCCCATTTCACCTGCCACAGCCTGTGTTTGGTCCCGCAAGCGCGCAATTCCGTCCAAATCCAGGTCACGGGTCACCCCGCCGGGCACCACCAGGTCCATGAGCAAGCGGTGGCCGAACAACCTGTGATGCAGGCGGGCCAGGTCCTCCCGTAACCGTTGGCACTGCATCTGCATGAAGACCCAGGCGGCGTCATTGCAAATAGCGCCGATATCGCCAATATGGTTCGCCATGCGTTCCCGTTCGCACAGCACGGCACGCAGATGGGCCGCGCGCGGGGACACAGCCCGGCCCGCCGCCTGTTCCGCCGCCAAACAAAAGGCCCAACTGTGGGCTACCGTGGCGTCGCCGGAACTGCGAGCGGCCATCCGGGCGGCGGAAACCGCATCCCGGCTCTCGAAATGTTTTTCGATTCCCTTGTGCGCATAACCGAGGCGTTCTTCCAGGTTTAGAATCTGTTCCCCCACCACCTGAAACCGGAAATGCCCCGGCTCAATGATGCCCGCGTGCACCGGCCCCACTGGAATTTCATAGCTTCCTTCGCCTTCCGTTCCGATGAAGGGGTAGCTTCCCTCATGGCGATGCAGAGGCCCATTCAGCGCAAAGTCTTTACGCAGGGGAAAGGCCTCCTCCGGCCAACTGTCATGCTTTATCCAACTGCGAAGATCGGGATGTCCCAAAGGCTTGAGACCGTAGAAATCATGGATGATCCGTTCCATGCGGGCCGCAACGCTGTAATGAGGAACCAGGCTGGGAAACTCTTCCACGCCCTGCCCCAACTGGGTGGCGGCCAGCGCGTAGCCCTGTGCCCCCAGTGCATAAGCGGCGTGAATGGTGAACGCCCCGTTTTCTTCAGAAGCCCATTCCGCCACCAGGCGCAAACCCTCCTGCCTGGCAATTTGCGCCACCTTTGCCCATTGTCCCTCGGCCACCTGCAGGCAGGGAGGCGGCCCCTCCCTGGTCTCCAAAGGTATGGCGGCCTCATGGAGTCGGGAAACCAGCGTTTGGGTCAGTGTGAAATTCATAGCGTCCCCTGATGCAGGAAATTGGCCGCGATTTGAAACCAGTTCGCCAAAAATCCGGGGATCGCCAATCCCAGAAACAGGGCCAGGCCGAGATGGATGTAGACCGGAAGCATGTTGACCGGAACCACATGGACATCTTTGGGGTAGGCCCCAAACACCATGGGTTGCAGATGGCGAAACAGTCCGGCAAAGGCCACGACCAGGCTGGGCAACAGGACTCCGATGGTCCAGGGGTAAGACTCAAGAGCCGCTGTGACCAACAGGAATTCGCTGGTGAAAACCCCGAAGGGTGGGAACCCCGCAATGGCAATGGTTCCGAGGAGCAAACCCAACCCGATTTTGGGCTGGAGATTTATCAGGCCGCGGATGTGCGCAATGGATTGCGTTTTCATTGCTTGAGCGGCATGGCCAACGGTGAAAAAGATTCCCGATTTGACCAGGGAATGTACGGTCATATGCAACAGAGCCGCGTAATTGGCCAAAGGCGTGCCGATGCCGAAGGAAAAAGTCATGAGGCCCATGTGCTCGATGGAGGAAAAGGAATACAGTCGCTTGATATCCTTTTGCCGGTGGAGGGACAACGCCGCCATGCCCAAAGTCAGCATGCCAAACCCCATCATCAGATGGCCGGCGAAATGGTTGTGCGTGGCGCCGTCCACCAGCGCCTTGCACCGCACCAGAGCATACAACGCCACGTTGAGCAACAACCCCGAGAGCACGGCGGAGATGGGAGTGGGCCCTTCGCCATGGGCATCCGGCAACCAGGCATGCATCGGAAACAGCCCGACCTTGGTTCCGTAACCCACCATGAGAAATACGAAGGCGATGGTCATGACACCCGGATTGAGCTTGTCGGCCTTCGGGTACAGCAGGGTCCAGGTCAGGGCTTCATTGCTGTGCCCCAATACTTCCGAGGATGTCGAGAAAATCAAGATGGTGCCGAACAGCGCCAGGGCGATGCCCATACCGCATAAAATAAAATACTTCCATGCCGCGCTGATGGCCGCCGGCGTCCGGTACAACGCTACCAGGAGAACCGTGGCCAGGGTTGCCAATTCGAGCGCGATCCAAAGCACACCCAGGTTGTTGGTCGTCAACGCCAGCAACATGCCGAAGACAAACAACTGGAACATGGCGTGGTAAAGACGCAAGTTGTGGGAGGTCACGCGCCCGATTTGCTCTTCATGAGACATATACGCCGCGGAAAATATAGCGGTATTGGTTGCAACAAAAGCAGTAAGCGTCACCAGAAAGATATTGTAGGGATCGAGAAAAAATGCCTGACCGTTGAAAAACTGGGACCCCTGCATCAAAACCTTCCATGCCAGCCCCAGAGAGACGACGAAGGTCGCCGCACTTGCGGCGATATTCAGGCGGGCGGCTCCGCGCGATTTGCCCAAAAATGCCAGGGCACAGCAAGTCAAAGCCGGGATTCCAAGTAAAAGTGAAAAAAGATTCATCATTTCCTTTCCAGATGACTGAGATCCAGCGAATCGAAGGTCTTCCGGATCTGAAAGAAAAACAGGCCAAAGATCAGGGCGGCAATGAGCACGTCGAACGCAATGCCAATTTCCACCACCAGCGGCATTCCGTGCGTGGCCGCGGTGGCGGTAAAAAACAACGCGTTCTCCAT
>PCTK01000076.1:5596-5711 GCA_002786505.1 Nitrospinae bacterium CG22_combo_CG10-13_8_21_14_all_47_10
CGGCGGGTGATCATGATGAGCATGCCGATCAGGACGCAGGCCAGCCCGAAGGCGATGGTGTTGCGCGTCATCAGTGCGGAGGTTTTCTGAATGGGGAGACTGATGTAATAGGCAA
>PCTK01000146.1 GCA_002786505.1 Nitrospinae bacterium CG22_combo_CG10-13_8_21_14_all_47_10
CCGGCTACCCAATACCTTGCCCGGACCACGACCACGAATGATCGAATCCAGAATCGCATTGTTGTTAGCCAGCCGGTAGATGCCGTACTTACCGATAACGCCGAGCATGCCCATGCCGCCGCGATACTTGAAAGTACGCGGGCCGGATCCGCCCATTGCCTCGATCATCTCAGGCTGGTAACCTTCATTCTTCAGACGTTGCGCGCCACGGGCTCCGCTGTAGGCTTTAGCAACAGCAATGTGGCCCTTGGCCAGGTACGTAAATGTCTGATCCCAGGTCACACGAACGAATTCGTCCGTGCCCCGGCTTGTCATCTTATACTTTTCCCGGTTCTCCTTGTCCAGATAAGGAAAGCCGTCATCCGCCCACTGCTTCCAGCCCACACGGATCATCGGATACTTGTTCCGGTAAGGACCGTATGCACGGCGGGGATACGTCATACCACGCAAACACATGCGAGGATTCCACGCCGCGTCAGCCTGGTTACCATACAGATCGCGTACTTTGTGATGATCGTAGTTCTGCTCGATACGCATCAAAATGCCGTTACGCACGAATCCACGCACGCGACACTGATGGGTGTCGTTCGGAGAACAACAATACGTGAAAGAACGCTCATACTTATACTGGTCGCGGTAGACTTCTTCCCACCGTCTGTCAGGATAAGCTTCCAGCGGATTCCCGACTTTTACTACGGGTTTCAGCTGAGCTCCAACCCTCTTGCTCGTCAATGCCATAGCTGTCGCTACACCAGCACTCACCTGCAAGAACTTACGTCTGTTTAACCTCATATACAAACCTCCTTGTGAATCTTGGTAATTGCGGGAACGGATCATCCGAACCCAATTACAACTGTTTCACTACTACACTGCTGAGGAGTCTCCAGGCCGCCAGGACCCTTCAACTCCAACTAAAAACCACCTCTCCCACTACTTCTTAAAAACTTTCTCATGGATAAACAATCCATCTATTATCTGATTAGGTAGCAAGCTAACACCTATTCAGGCACTGGAAAATCATCAGAAGCGTTATTCCTTGTCATATAATTTATGAAAATGCAGTAATAGGATTATTCTTTAAGGTCAAGCTTGACTAGGGGGGCCTTTAAAGGGTTTAATCTCCCATGGGGCAACATGTTCGAAACAACTACGCCTGATTGAAGAGCGAAACCCTGATTTGATTTCTGGATTCCCGCCTGCTCGGGAATGACGGACGCTTTTAGTAGGGGCGATTCATGTAAGGGCGAACGGCCGTTCGCCCCTACTGGATTCCCGCCTGCGCGGGCGTGATATTTTTCCTTTGCCTTCGTGCCCCGCAAGGGGTAAATGACGTTCTGAACAAGGATTTCAACTCGACAGTAAAATATTTTCTCGAATATTGAACCAAAAGACTCCAGGGGAAACCTCAAACTCAACGATGTACGATTTCAGATCTAATATTTCAGCCATAATTTATTACTCAGTTGCGGCGATCATTGCGTTAATTATTTTTGCAATAGACTTGAAACTGCCGCTTGGAGTCGCTGATGGCAGTCTTTATGCCGGTCTTGCCCTTCTCGGATTACTGGCACTCAGCAAAAACCTGATAATTTTGGGAGCTACTACGGGAACCGCGCTAACTATCGCCGGTTATTTTTTTTCACCCGCAGGGGGAGAGGATTGGAAGGTCCTGACAAACAGGGGTATTTCAATTCTGACAATATGGATAGTCGCTTTAATTTGTTTAAAAAAACGAAAAGCCGATGCTGAGCTTCAAAAAGCACACTCCAGCCTTGAAAGCAAAATTGTAGAGCGAACAAAATCCTTAAGAGACACCAATATCGACCTTAAGAAAAAAAGCAACTACCTTCTTTTGCATAAAAATATCGTAGAAAAGGTGAACGAAAATACTAATATCGAAGATATATTTCATTATTGCTTAAAACAAATTTGTAGCCTGGCTAATGCTCAAGTCGGACACCTGTACCTTTCTGAAGACAGGTATTCGGGACGTCTGCTACCTCAAAAAATCTGGCACATAGAAAATGAGTCCGAGTTTCAAAGCTTCAAAGAGATTACGGAACGCCACATATTTGAATCGGGAATCGGCTTACCGGGTCGGACCCATGAAATTAGGAGATCAATCTGGATTGAGGATATTGGGCAAGACTTGAACTTTCCCCGTCGAATAAACCATGAAGGGAGTTTTTCAGTGAAGTCGGGGTTCGCCTTTCCAATTTTTATTGGAAACAAAGTCACAGGAGTGATGGAGTTCTTCTTCAACAAACAACGGGAGTCTGACTCCGAATTGCTTGACCTGATGGAACAAACAGGCGTTCAAATGGGGCGAGCGCTGGAGAGAAGGTTTCATGAGGAGGATAGGGATAAAATACTTTTATCTCTGAAAGAACGCGTCAAGGAGTTAACCTGCATGAGTGGAGTGGCCAAACTGGTCACAGTCGGCCAAACGATGGATGAAATCCTGTCCGCTATTGGGAACTTCATTATTCCTGCCTGGCAGTTCCCGGACCTAACTCTTACGCGGACGGTATTTAATGGAAAGGTGTTTGGGAATAAAACATTTCCGCCCGTCCCCTGGGTTCTTTCCACAGATATTGTCGTCAACGGGAAAACTAAAGGGCAACTGGCCGTTTGCTATTCTGACAAACCTTCTACGGGTGCCCAGGTATTCCTGGACGAGGAAATAAATCTTTTGAACTGGTTGGGCCAAACTCTAAGCCATACGGCAAGCAGATTAGAGAATGCCAATGATCTGAAAAATTCCAACACCGAATTGCGCAGTCTATATACTAAATTGGAAAATGTGCGTGAAAAGGAAAGAACCCGCATTGCAAGGGAAATTCATGATGAGTTGGGGCAGGCCCTCACCATCTGCAAACTCGATTTAACATGGCTGAGATCGAAAACCCTGGACAGCTCTAATGAAGTTGAAATAAAACTTAAAGCAATGATGAAACATATGGACACGACACTGGAGGAATTAAACAGGATTACTTCTGAATTACGCCCGCATGTGCTTAATGTGATGGGCCTGTTTGAGGCTTTGAAACAGGAAACTGAAAAATTCATCAACCTTACCGGCATAAATGGCGAAATATTCCTTTCCGAGGAAATCCCGGCCCTTCACCCCGATCTTTCCACCCTGATTTTCAGGGTTTATCAAGAGACGCTGACCAATATTTCCCGGCATTCAAATGCAAAAAATTTTCAGGCGCAATTTACCAAGAATGAGGACTTACTGATTCTGATCATTAAAGACAATGGCAAAGGAATAGAAACCAACAAAATTTACAATTCAAATTCCTTTGGCTTGACAGGAATGAGGGAGCGCGTTAAAGAATGGGGAGGTGAGTTTAGTATAAATGGCGCTCCTGGAAAAGGCACCCAAGTGTCAATAAAAGTTCCATTGTTATATAATATACATGGACAAAATGAATAATAAAAAGATCCGCATTATTATAGCTGAAGACCATTCTGTCGTTCGACGAGGCATTAGGGATATTATTTCCGAGATTGATGAATTCACCATTGTCAATGAAGCCAAAGATGGGAACGAATTGCTTGAAATGATAAAAACCAACGAAGCCGACATGATTCTTTTAGACATCGGCATGCCCGGAAGGAGCGGTTGGGATGTCATGATGCACATAAGAATGGAGAAACCGCTGTTAAAAGTTTTAGTATTGAGTGTTTATCCAGAAAGTGAATACGCGCTTCAATTTATCAAGGCGGGAGCATCGGGTTATGTCTGCAAAGCAAGCGCATCAAGTGATCTTGTGCAAGCGCTCAGGGTTGTCGCTTCCGGGAAAAAATATTTTGGCCCCGCATTAACCGAACAACTCGCCAGACAATTAACAGATGGGGATGAAGCCGATCAATTACCGCATGAGCAACTTTCTCCCCGCGAGTTACAGATTTTATGCCTGATCGCTTCTGGAAAAACCGTGAGGGAAATTGCCGAAGAACTTTTTCTCAGCATACCTACCGTCAACACTCACCGGGCGCGGATTTTGACTAAAATGAATTTGAAAAACAGCGTCCAACTGGCTCATTACGCGTTTGTCCACAAACTCTATGTCTAACGTTTTCCCCTGGACCGGTTAAAACACCCGCGCTTGAAAAAACACGCGAACAAAAACACGCGAACCACTTACAAATTATTGAATAATAATATATAATGCTGGCCGATTTGCTGATGGGCAAGTGAGGTTTATGGTTCCCCGCCGCCCGGCCCCCTTTTTGACAAACAAATATTATCCGGAGATATGGTTGCATGACAGACCCACATCAAAATGGTCGTAACAATTCCAACAACCCGAAACGCTTCTGGCGGCGGTCTACCTGGTTCGTTGGCGTTGCGTTGATCAGCTTTTTTTTGGTCGGGGCTCATTTTCCAAAAACGCCAACCCAAACCGCCCATAAATCCCAAATTACAAAACTCGAACTTCCCCCGCTGGAAATAAAACCAGCACAAACGCCCGAAGTTGAGCCTCAACCGGAACTTGAAAAGGAAGTTTTCCGTTTGATCAAGGGCGATGTTGCCCGTAACCAGAGCTTGTCTCATTTAATGGGCGACCACGGAATTCCGTTGGAAACCGTGTTGGAACTTGTCAAGCAATCCCGGCCAACCTATAACCTTAACCGTCTGCGCCCCGGCCAACCCTATTCCATCAAACTTACTTCTGATGACCAATTGGTCTCCTTTTCCTATCAAGCCGATGAGGACCGTGAGTTGTTCATTGAGCGCAAAGGCGATGAGTTTGTCTCCCGCCTGGTGGCGCCCGATTATGAAATCAAACTGGAAGTTCTGGAAGGTGTCATCCAGGACAACCTCATCACCACCGTGTTGGACGCGGGAGGAAGCTATCAGGTCGCCACCGACCTTGAGGAAATTTTTGCATGGCAAATCAATTTTTTTAAAGACCCGCGAGTGGGGGATTCGTTCAAGGTTTTAGTTGAGAAAAAATTTCTCGATCAAGAGTTTTCCGGGTTTGGGAAAATAAGGGCCGCTACGTTCCAGAACCGGGGCGAAACCCTGGCCGCAATTTATTTTCAGCCCGAAGACGGGCATGGTGGATATTATTCGCCGGACGGCCGACCGTTAAAAAAACAATTTTTGAAGAGTCCGTTAAAATATACCCGGATCACCTCCGGGTTCAGCCAAAACCGTTTTCATCCCATATATAAAAAACATATGGCGCATCGGGCTGTCGATTATGCGGCTCCACGGGGAACACCAATTCATGCCGTCAGCGATGGTGAGGTGATAAACGTGTCACGCAATTCCCGTTCCGGGAATCATCTTAAATTAAGACACCGTAACGGGTATGAGAGCAGTTATTCGCACTTGTCGAGATATGCCGCCAACCTGTCGCGGGGCAAGAAAATCCAACAAGGGCAAGTGATCGGCTATGTAGGCGCGACCGGTGCCGCAACCGGACCCCACCTTTGTTTTCATCTGCGGAAAAATGGGAGGTCGATCAATCCCCTGACGTTCCAGTCCCCTGGCGGGCCAGATCTGGAAGAAAAAAATCGGAAGGCGTTCCGTTTAATTGCTCAACAAGAGATGCAGGCCTTAAACCACCCCGAATCCCTGAATACACAAATCGGTTAGCATATCCGATGATGACCCCTTCACCCTTCATTGATTGCATCGGCCACTGTGATCAATAAAGTTAACGGCTCTAAAGGCGAGGCTCGAAAACCACACCGTTGATAAAAGGTTTTTGCACCATCATCCAAGGCATGAACCAGAATGGCTCTTATTCCGGCAATTTCTGCGGCTTGAACAATTCTTAATATGGCATCTCTTAAAAGGCCACGTCCTATTCCGCTTCTTTGATATTTTTGATCGACTGCCAACCGTCCTATGATCATAACCGGGATGGGGTCGGGCATATTTTGTCTGATTTTTCCCGGAGCCTTGCGGGCTTCTATAGAGCCCACTGCCAAAGTATAAAATCCCACAACTTGTTTTTTGATGCAGACAACATAGGTTCGGGAGGCACCTGTTTCATCATTGCGCAGGGCCCGTTTTTGGAGCCACTCATCAAGAACCGGTTTGCCGGAATCAAACGCCTTGACGCTGTGGCAAGATTGTAGTTTTTCTGGAGGGGTGACTTTTCTTAAAACCATTGACCAGGGGTGCTTATTTGCCCCAAGGTGGTGATGTGTTGAGCGTCCGATTTAAAAGAAGATTATCCTTGGGTGGTTGATCCAGAGCTTTTAAAAAGCGGTCAAACTTTTTTTGATCGAGAAGGAAGTACTGGTTATCCAATAAAATATTGTTGGCTTCTTTACAGGCCGCCTCCAGCATAAATTCAGACCTTTTTTTACTCGTTACCTTTGCGGCCCGATCTATCAGGTCCCGTTGTTGCTGAAGAGCGCGAATATTAATGGAAGCAATGCGGCGGACCGTTTTCTTCTGATCTTTAGCTGTGGGCATTTTTCAATCTCCTTGA
>PCTK01000013.1:0-559 GCA_002786505.1 Nitrospinae bacterium CG22_combo_CG10-13_8_21_14_all_47_10
CGAGGGAAGTTCTCCAGAGGGGGTCTCTTCCTCTTCTTCATCGTCGAAGTCATCGTCTTCTTCATCACCGATCAACAGGTTTTCGTCGTCGACCATGAGCTCTTCATACTCTTCTTCCTCTTTCGCTTCTTTCGGATAGGGAAGTTTGTTCCAAACCACAATGCGGGAGTTTCCCCGATCACAGATAAACAGTTTGAACCTGGGTTGCGGCTCTTCTTCGACAGGCTCATCTTCGGTTCCAACCAAAGCAGAGGATTCTTCATTGTCGTCATCATCATCCGGCATGGGAATACCGCGAAACTCTTCCTCTTCCTCTTCCTCGTCAATCAGTAGCAAACCATAAGGGTCGTTCAAAGTGCAGGCAGAGGCTTCACCCAAACCACGGTTCTCCTTATTCTCAGTAAAAGTGGATTGACCGATCACCAGATCAGCGGGTTGCCCATTTTCGGTGGGAACTTCTTTCCAATATAAGACACGGTTATTACCGGTGTCAGAGATAAACAGTCCGGCTTTGCCGTATACCACGTCCGTGGGGAAATATAAACCCTCTGCGGAAGGA
>PCTK01000013.1:623-3256 GCA_002786505.1 Nitrospinae bacterium CG22_combo_CG10-13_8_21_14_all_47_10
CGGCGGCGACCCCTGTCTCCCGCGGCATTTTGTTCCAGATCAGCACCCGGTTATTCCCCTGGTCCACCACAAATATCCGCTCGTTCTCGGCATCAAAGTGTACGCCCGTTGGAAAACTGAGGGTGTCCGGGCCCACATTATCGAACTCACCCTGATTGGGCCAGCGTTCATCCATGCCTTTTTGTCCCAGTGAAACGTCTGCGTTCCAGCCGTCACTAAAAGGAATTTTGTTCCAGATTAAAACCCGGTGATTGTCCTTGTCAGCGACAAACACATGTTGGTCATCCCCAGAGTGGATGCCCATGGGAAAAAACAGTGAACCAGAACCGACAAATCCCCGTCGGTTGGCATCGTTATCATCAAAGTTATCCTGCCCAAGTACCAGGCTCGGAGCCTCCCCATCATCCGTGGGAATTCCGCTCCACCTCAATACCCGGTGGTTGCCGCTGTCCACCACATAAAGTTTTCCATCTATCACAGTAAGACCGGCCGGCTGGGACAGAGTATCTTCTTCCGCCTTACTGATGGTAAAGCCATCCAGACTTTCGTCACCCAGCCCTGATGTCATTTCATCCAGAGTTGTGGTCATGCCCCTGTTTTCAAGACAATCCGCAAAATCCTCCTGCCCGAGAACCAATGATGATGGTTCACCATTTTCTTCCGGGAACTGCTCCCAGATCACTACCCGGTGATTGCCCCTGTCAGAGACAAACAGCATATCGCCATACACAGCGACATATTGAGGTTCGCAAAGCGTGTTGTCGCCGGGGTCATCCGCCCCCCGGTTGGATTGGGACATGGAAAAATCTCCCTGGCCAATAACCAGATCAGCACCCGTTTCCGGTTCTTCTGCGACGGCAACCTCATCCTGCTCATCCAACTCATCAGATTCATCGACTTCATCCAATTCCATTTCTTCGTCTTCAGACACACGCAACGAATCTTCGGTATCTTCCATTTCTTTATCATCTGACATGAAACAATTCTCCAAATATATAGATTACCAATTCAAGCTTTTTATAATTCAATAGTGCAAAAAACCGCCTCGGGGAACCCGATAGCAGAAACTCATAATACCCGCCATAAAAGCTGAGGAAGAATGATACCACAGCCCAAGACGGTTAAGTCAGTTTTCAAGGTATTTCCGGGACCTTTAGCCTTTGCCACATAGAAATAACTTTCCGCCCATTACGGTCCTGATGTTTTCCGTCCCAAATCGCGAACGCTACCAATACGGGGATTTTCTTTTCAAATTTTATATCCCATTTGTTCAAAGACTCCAAGGTCCGAAAGAAAACCACACTCCATTTCCCTTCTTTCCAAACCCCCTTGCCCAACACATTCTGCTTGGTTTGAGGCTGGGGGGTTAGGGTCCCGAACCCTTCCGCATTCAATTCTTCAACAGGAACATCCCTGAACGGATTAAGCGCGTCGACAGGGTTGACTTCGCCGCCGAAGATCATGGTGTCTAAATCCAAACCCTTGGTGGCGTATTCGAGTTTTTCCTTGGTTTCAATTTCCGTTTGCCAGTCGGCCCGCCACTGCCAGATATTGACCACTTTGCCCCGGTTTCCCATACCAAAGAACGGCTCATTGTGACCGTGCTCATGCAACATCACATCGCCCAAGGCAAACTCCATGGCGATGGCATCCTTAAAATCCTGGTGGCGACTCGAGGTCCGGTCGGGTTGATGGTCTTCCCACTCCAACCGGAAGGCGATTCCTTCATCATTCATTACAGACTGAAACTGAACCTGGTCAACCGGGTCCCTGCGTGCATTAAGGGGAATCGTGTGTATGTTCTGAATCGGGACATTTTCCCACAACGGGTTTTCCGGGTCCATGTCGATTTCCTGATCAATGCGGTGCGTGGTCAGATCTATTTCATACTGAGCCGGTTTGAACTCCTCTTTCCTGATATGAGATTCTACATAGGAAGACAAGTCCCACCGTTCTTCTTCCGTCAGGTGGTTGTAGGATTTCATCGGAGTGCCATCAATACCCGTTGTCAAGATCATGAACAGGTCCTTCTTGTCGAAGCCAAATTTAAACGTATTGGGATCTGACAGGTCATAAACAAAAACCCTGTGGTCCCAGATATCATAAAGTTCATCGGCAATGGGCCCATCGCCCCTTAAATCCGTCCCATGGCACCGGGCGCAACGCATTTCCTGATACAGCTTCTTGCCCTTTTCAACCGATTCAGGGGTAGAGGCAGGAACCGCTTCTACCGTTATCGCCTCTTTTGGTTTTTCCTCCGCAAACTTTTTTGAAAAAGTCTTGATATATGCGACGACGCCCGAAATTTCATCCTCCTTCAGGGCCCCACCCCAGGCAGGCATGGAGGTTCCCGGGACTCCACGGGAAATGGTTCGTTTAATATCCTGGTCCAGCGGAATTGACCCGAACGGTGTCGTCCGATACTTAAAAACCCCTTGTCGAAAATCCCTCGGCCAGGGATAAAGGTAGGCCATGGCCTTGCCTCCGCCATTACCATCCTCACCATGGCAGTACACGCACATATGCGTGTAAACGGTGGCACCCAGACGCAGAAGGTCCTTCTCCTCGTCAGGGGAGGATGCGGAATCATGAGTATTTTCGTTTGGCCCATGGGCATACAAGGGCGAAATTCC
>PCTK01000013.1:3282-3527 GCA_002786505.1 Nitrospinae bacterium CG22_combo_CG10-13_8_21_14_all_47_10
GGAAAATCAGGCCTTTCTGATTAACGCACCCCCAAACTCGGGGTTGAAAGTGTATAGAGTTCTTCATTGTCATTTAAACCGTCTTCCGCAATATCCACCCAGATATTACTGCAATTGCGGCGCGCATCAACACCTTTGCAATAAAAAAGCGGGTTGCGACTGGTGAAATACACAACCGGATGCGAAAAGTAAACACTCAGGTTATCGAACTTGGCAATCTCAATGGCCTGCTCTATCGTGGTCTC
>PCTK01000013.1:3594-5290 GCA_002786505.1 Nitrospinae bacterium CG22_combo_CG10-13_8_21_14_all_47_10
TCGTAGTATGTAGAAATCAAACCCGGAACACTCAACGATTCCCAACCGCGGTAAGAGGGGTGCCTCCAACCGGGCTCTTTGGGAATTCCCAGGTTTGATATCCCCGGGTCATCCTGGCTCCATGCTGTAGCAGGTACAAAAACAAACAAAATCAAGACAATGAGCAAAGTTGACTTTCTCAATCTCCCTCCTCCTTTCGCCGGACTCGTAGAGTCGCCTCACCTTCTTTTGTAAAGGTTTAGTACATCCAACCTAACACATTTCAACAATCAATCAAAAGGCTAATCCCCACTCGGCGTGGAGACATGTGGCAATGGTTTTTTACTGCCAAATTAAAGCTATCTCGGCTGAATAATTTATTGGTCACCGGGTCCAGCGTTAGACTGCCAGCGATTATTTCATGGCACTTGCAGTATCAGGGAAGATTTGAAACACATCGTGCAGTTTGGCCATATCAAAAACCTCTTTCGGGGCACCTTGAAGCCCGGCCAGAACAAACCGGCCCTCATCTTTGAGCGTCTGGTAACAATGAATAAAAACACTGATGGTTGAGCTGTCGAGATAAGTGACATTTTCCAGATTGATGATGAACTTATTAAACCCCCTGTTCCTATAGGCACCTACAAGCAAGTTAAGCTCCGGGGAGTTGTAAACATCCAGTTGGCCTGCCAGATCAATGATAATAGTGTCTTTTTCATCTCTGCAGTCAATATCAATTTTTCCCATCAACCCCAAAATCTCTTTATGTATTTTTTCCATGACAACCTTCAGGTTTAAATAGTTCTGACAAAAGCCGATGCATCAATACTGTTTTTCAAAGCGTTTTGGGTCTGCACTGCGGGGTTCGCAGTCGTGCCAATAGCTTTTCTTTTCCGGCTCAATTTTTCGTGTTAAAGGGTCCTCTCGAAATAATGCGGCCACCAGCCGAATCATAGTGAAAAAAACCAGATAAACCAGTCCCAGAATCAACTTTAAATTAAAATTCCCGATCACTTCCGCAAACTTCATCCAGGCCCGGTAAACCGGTACCAACCGGAAGGGGGCGAATAACCCCAGCACCAGGAAAAACAGCACCCAGATACCCAGAGCCATGGCCGCAGTGTGCCAGGCCTTATAAAGGAAAAGCGTTACAAACAGAGAAAGCACTCCGGCCATCATCAAACCATATTGCCTCAACTGTTTTTCAGTGGGATCAGAATGACTCATCCTATCAGCTCCAAAAGGTTTCCACCGGATTGTACGACTTCAAAGGATCACTAGTCCACTGGAATAAGCACAGTTTCTGACGTTAAGAAACCATACCGCAACCAGAATCAGGCAAACAGTCTTGCTGTTTTTCAGGAAAATGGCGGTGGTCGGGAATACCATTATCTGATATGATTGCTTTAGAATGCATTGCAATCGGAGTGACTGCTTATGGCTCAAAATTCAGGAAACGTCACGGTTAGAGTCTCATCGGATATCCAGAAAAAACTGGATCAAATTGCCGCCGGTTTTGACCGTTCACGCAATTGGCTCATCAACGAGGCCATTGAAAACTATCTCGACATTTATGAGTGGCAGGAAAAAAGAATCAAAGACAGACTTAAAAAGGCGGAAAAAGGAGGAAAGTTTCTAAGTAGCGACCAGGTAGATAAAATCGTTGAGTCCTTCAAACCATGATGGAAGTCGTCTGGCTTAAAGAGGCGACTGAAGA
>PCTK01000013.1:5296-5576 GCA_002786505.1 Nitrospinae bacterium CG22_combo_CG10-13_8_21_14_all_47_10
AGAAATCGGTGGTTATATTGCAAAAGACGACCCACCCGCCGCTTACCGAACCTTGATAAAAATCAAGGCTTGCGGCGACTCCCTTCAGCACAACCCGGAACTTGGAAGGCTGGGGCGGGTCAAAAAAACCAGAGAACTGGTTGTTGCGGGCCTGCCCTACATCCTCCCCTACTATATCCAAAAGAAGCAAATCCGCATTTTAGCTGTCATGCATGCATCAAGAAAATGGCCAGACACATTTTCAAATCTACAGTAACGGCTCTCTTCGATTACTGGATCT
>PCTK01000208.1:0-147 GCA_002786505.1 Nitrospinae bacterium CG22_combo_CG10-13_8_21_14_all_47_10
GGAGCATTTTGATAAACCTGCAAAGGACCCCGACCTAAAAGGTCCAGGGAAATCACCCTTGGGTTTGCCTGGCCAAAACTTACGAACCCAGCCAGTAACAGGAACCAACAAAAAATAATCGCACGCATATTTTTAACCTTTTCTATT
>PCTK01000208.1:157-5435 GCA_002786505.1 Nitrospinae bacterium CG22_combo_CG10-13_8_21_14_all_47_10
AGTATAGCGTGAGGGGAGGGCGTCGAATATCAGCAATACGCCCCAAAATGATTAAGTATTTGTCCTACTATTTGAATGGTGGATGATTTTCCCTTGTCATTTACTTTTCCAGCCCGGAAACAGGTATGGAAAAGTAAAATGTGGCCCCATGGCCAAACTGGCTATCGACACCAATACTCCCCTGATGTTCTTCAACAATTCTCTGGGCTATGGCCAGTCCCAACCCGGAACTGCTCTCTCCTCCTGTGGGCCGGGCACTCAATTTGCGAAAATGCTGAAATAACTGCCCCTGCTCATCTGGGGGAATTCCCGGCCCTTCATCCTTGACGCTAAGCGTCACGGTTCCATCCTGTGATACCAGCTTGACGAAAACCTCTTTATCCGCAGGCGAATACTTTACCGCGTTACTGAGAAGGTTATCCAACACCTGGCCCATCCGGTTGACATCAAAATAAAATTCAGGAACATCCTGCAAATCCGCATGTAGTTTTATATTTTTCCTGTCCGCAAGAATCTGTTGCAGGTGGATCTTCTCTTCAGCAAGTTTTTTCATGGATGCCCTGTCAGGATTCAACTTTAACTGACCGCTTTCTATCACCGAGATATCCAGAAGATTGCCGATCAATTCCAGCATATTCCCGCTGACATTTTTAATGGTTGTTAAAAACTCCTTTCGCGTTTCCTCTTTAACTTCCGTTCCTTTATCCAAAAGAAACTTGGAATAGCCACGGATGGAAGCCAGGGGATTCCTCAAGTCATGAGATGCGATTCCCAGAAATTTATTTTTCAAATCGTTCAACTCAACAAGCTTCTGGTTTGCCCGAGTCAGTTCTTCCGTGCGAATCTGAACTTCATTCTCCACAACGCGTGTCCGAGATGCCATTATTTCAAAAATGATGGAGAGAAAAAGCGCACCTGAAAAAATGGCCAACCCCACCCAGAATGCGCTTAAAGTTTGAGGTCCGTCGCGAAATTCATTGGTAGCCTGCCAAACCAGGAACCATCTGCGATTGGAGACATTGACTATGTTGGTGATCTTCATAGCTGGATTCTTTAACGGCTTGCCATAAAGCAGGTTTTCCTGAACCAATTCGCCTTCTTCATAAACGGTCAAGTTCATCCCTTTGGGAATATAAGGGCTGACCATTTGATCAACCATGTCCCGCACCCGGTATATGCCCAACACAAACCCTTTCAAGTGTTCCCGTCTTTCTTCGGTGCGTTCTGCCCTTTCACCAAAATAAGGAGCCAGTATAACCAGATCCGCTTTTGAACGGGCATTAGGAACCGGCCCAAACCGCGAAGTTGCGACGGCTTTGCCCGTGTCCCTGGCTGTATTGGCAACACCCGACAATTGCGGATCAGAGGCCAGATCAAATCCCAGTGAGCCTTCATTTCCCGGAAGCGGTTCCGAATAATGTACCGGAAAATATTCCTGCTTCGCTTCGGCAGGACCCGATGTTGTGAAGATATGGAACCGCGCATACCCCATGGAACGAGTGATGCCCTCAAAACCCTCCCTCTCAGAGTGGTCAATGCGCGGGACCCATTCAAAGGCCTGGATGAAAGGATGGTTTCCTAGAAGAGGCTGAACATAAACTCCAAATTCTTCCCGACTTACAAATTCTGAAGATTGGTAAAGGGAAACGATGCCCAACAATTCCCTTTCCACCACTTCCAGCTCACCTGTTAAAATAAGAGTGTCTTCCAGTACCTCCTGCTCCAGTTCATCAAACCAGGCTTTCTGTGCCCGGTCCCGGACAATGCCCCAGCCCACAACAGCAAAAACCAATCCTGCTATCAGTACACCTTTCGTCTGACTTGCCAATGATCCCATTAAAAAACTCCAGCCTTCTATGAATTTGTGAACTTATTGAGTTTATCATTTTTTTCTTAAAATTAATGGAGTGAGCTAAAATAGCGGCACTCACTGAGCGTGGGGCCAATAAAAAGTACTTCGTTTGGCAAACGAATAGTCGCTCGGCTGAAAAAACCTTGTAAGCAGTAAACACTATGGCCAATGAATTAATATTTGTAGTTGATGACTCTGCACCGCTAAGAGGCTTGATGAAAGCACTCCTGGAAGACCAGGGCTATGCGGTGCGGGACTTCGAAAGCGGCAATGCCTTGCTTGAGGCGTTGGACGATTGCCCCTCCCTGATCCTGCTTGATGTGATGATGCCTGGTCTCGATGGGGTGGAAACATTGAAACAGGTTAAAGCCTCACACCCCCAACTTCCGGTCATTATGCTGACCAGTGTGGACAAGGTTGAAACGGCTGTGGAGGTCATCAAACAAGGCGCTTACGATTATTTATTGAAACCTGTCGATGAACCCCGCCTGTTCACCTGTCTGGAGAAAGCCTTTGAACAAAGGAACCTTGTCCGAAAAATCCACCACCTGCAAAGTGAAGTGGACCGGTTATCCGGCAAGGATGGCATCATCGGCAAAAGTAAAGCGCTGAATGAGGCTCTGAAAAAAGTTCATCAGGTTTCTGCCAGCAAAGCCGGAGTCCTCATCCTCGGGGAAACCGGAACCGGCAAGGAGCTCATTGCCCGCGCCATTCACCGAAATAGTTCCTGCGCCACCGGACCTTTTGTCGATATCAATTGCGGAGCCATTCCCGAAACACTGCAGGAAAGTGAATTGTTCGGCCATAAAAAAGGCTCCTTCACCGGTGCCACAGAATCCCGCGCCGGGAAACTGGAACTGGCAGATGGAGGCACCTTGTTTCTTGATGAAGTGGCAGAAATGAGTCTTGCCACTCAGGCAAAACTACTACGGTTTTTGCAAGAAAAGAGTTTTGAACGTGTGGGAGACAATCAGAAAATCCAGGTCGATACCCGAGTGGTTTGTGCGACCAACAAAGATCTAAAAACTTTAATCGAAAAAGGAAGTTTTCGCGAAGACCTCTACTACCGAATCGCGGTTTTCCCTATTGAAGTTCCCGCCCTTCGTGATCGCATTGAGGACATTCCCCTCCTATGCACTCACTTTCTCAAAAAATATCAGGAAGAAATTGGCAAAGAAATCCTCTCCGTCAGTGATGAAGCCATGCAGGTTTTGCAAAGCTATTCCTGGCCGGGGAACATCCGTCAGTTGGAAAACACCCTTTATCATGCCATGATTGTTACTTCATACGACACCATTGATGCCGACTGTTTGCCGGAAGGAATCTTCGACTCGCCAACTCCTGCTAACGAGAAAACAAATGAAAAACCTGCCCCGGTTTCCACAACCCTCACTCCCTACCACGATGTGGTCAAGCAAACCTTAAAGCAGGCCTTGGAACAAACCGGCGGAAACATTCCCGGCGCGGCCAGGGAACTGGGCATCAGCCGCAGTACCTTTTATCGCATGCTGAAAAAATACCAGTTGAACTGACATCATCCCATTCTGGCCCTGACCGGATCCCATAATGGGATGGCCCAGTCCCGAAACGGCATCCGCTGAGCCAGCCTTCAATCTTCTTCATCAATCATTCCCCCCAAACTCCTTGTTAAATCACCGTTTGTGAACTTATTTTTTTCACTGCCCATTCCGGCACAAGCCTTGCTCCAGGTTTAATCGAAAGGAAGGCAACCATGAGAAACCAAAAAATATCCCAAACTGTTGGTGTCGGATTGCAACACCTCGACCGGCTTTCAGTACTCGCTGAGTGTAAACAGAGGTTTGCGTGTAGCCAGTGGAGCCTTCCCCGCTGGATGCAGTTGGGACCGGGAGTGACCTCCTTTTCCCGGTCCCTCCCCCCAACGGGTTTATCAAACCGGACACAATATAGAGGAGCAACCACCATGAGAAAAATAAACTTAATGGCAATCACCACCTTTATCGCCCTCGCCTTGACCAGCAATGTTCAGGCAAAAAAATCCGACTACGAGGAAATATCGGTCTCCAATGGGGGATCCATTTCAGGGTCCGTGGCGTTTAATGGCAAGGTTCCCGCTCCCATTATGGAAGATTTGAGCAAGGGTAAAAACGCCGGATTCTGCGCCACCCATCCCGACACTAAAGAGAATGGAATTCGTCCACGGCAAAAAGTCCTGGTTAAAGACGGAAAACTCCAGGACGCAGTAATATTGATCGAAAACATCCATAAAGGAAAAGCCTGGTCGAAAGAGACCGTGAATTTTGATTTCCGCCAGTGCGATATTTTCCCCAAGATCACCGCCGTGCGCAAATCTCCTAAAGGCGTTAAGGAGGGTTTGGTCAAAGTCACTAATCAGGATGAGAATACCCTGCACAACCCGCACGGTTACTCTGTTAAGGGTTCCAACAGGAAAACACTGTTCAACAAACCCTTACCTTCCAAAGGTTCCGTGACCGATGTCACAAAATCACTGGCACGGTTCAAACCGGAAAAGGATTCTCATTTCTTTCTGCAATGCGACCAGCACAACTACATGGAAGCCGATGCGCGAATTGTCTGGAACCCTTATTACACAGTGAGCGCCAAAGATGGTTCCTTCACGCTGGATAACATTCCAGCCGGCAAATACAAAGTTACAGCATGGCATCCCTATGTTGGAGAAGTGACGCAGGAAATCACCGTTAACGATGGAACAAAAATCAATGCCGATTTTGAATTAGCAGTTAAATAATATTACCCCCTTGTCAGGGAGGGCTTTGCATAAGTGGTTCTGTATTGAGAAAAAGCGAGATCCTTCTTCGCCAAGGCTTATCAGGATGACAATACGATGGTTTTTGCATGTCATTCTGAGCGTAAGCGAAGACGTGGTATTTCACCTTAGCTTTCGTGCCCGGAACGGGTAATCTCCTGGCGTTACGCAAAGGTCTCCTTGCCAGAAGGGGGTTGCCTTTCCGGTTTTGACGAGGAAATGTTTTTCACAACAACATTTAACATAAACACTCATCCATAATGAAAGAGGAGAAACCAAAATGAAACGAACCTTGACAATGATCTCAATCAGCCTACTGCTGTTTGCAACTTCTTCCTGGGCGGCCAGCAACTGTCCACAACCGAGAAAAACCAAAACGGCTCCGTCCAATATCGCCTCGATGGATCAAACCGCCCAGGCTGATTTGGATAATGGGAAAAAGATCTACGAAAAGGCCGCCAAACCCCTGGCGTGCAAAATGTGCCACGGTGAGGATGGTGACGGCATGGGAAAACTGGGCAAAGCCTTGAAGCCCAATCCGCGCAACTTCACTTGTAGCGATACCATGAAAGATGTTTCTGCCGGTCAAATGTTCTGGATCATCAAAAACGGTTCACCCGGAACAGGAATGGTCGCCCACGGCAAGAACCTGAAGGATA
>PCTK01000208.1:5452-5594 GCA_002786505.1 Nitrospinae bacterium CG22_combo_CG10-13_8_21_14_all_47_10
GTGAAATATATCCGCCAAACCTGGGGCCAGCGGGCAATAGCCCATTGAGCCGACACAAAGTTATCTCGGCTTAATGCGCCTGGCTCACTCCTTCTCACTGGGGTGGGCCAGCGTGACACTGGACCCAGCGGGCAATAGCCCA
>PCTK01000210.1:0-4736 GCA_002786505.1 Nitrospinae bacterium CG22_combo_CG10-13_8_21_14_all_47_10
CGGTGGAGAGGGTGAGCCGGTGTGGTTTTATCACCAGCCGACGGTACAGGGCATAGAGAACTCCCAGTGTGACCATGAGAACCGCGCCATCTTTGAGCCACAAATAAGGGATGATAAAAGGGGCGGTGAAGGAAAAATGCGACTTAATATCAGGGAAAAGCCCGATGAAAAAGAATTCTCCCGCACGCGCGAGGAGGATCAGGAATCCCCAGAAAATCATGGCATGCATCCAGCCTGACTTGGGCTCCTGAAGGAGTTTTGTCTGCCCAAAGGCAATGTTGAGAGTCGTGAAAATTCGTTTTAGCAGTTGGTCAGTGCGGTTTTCTTTCCCGGCTTTCCGCAGGAGTTGCAGTTTTGGCAATACTTCCAGGGCGAAGGCGGTGAGGGAGACCAGGATGAGAAAAATCAGGGTCCAAGGTTGCAGATTTGAGGGAACCCATTCGAAAGCGCGGTTAATATGTTGATCCATAAGCGGTATAAACCCTTTAAGAAGTTGAGAGTGGCTGTCGAAAGCCACGCTACCTGTCTCTACTACTGGTTGCCAGTTCGGGAATTGTTAGATTATTGTTTTTATTCGGGAATTGCTATTTTATTCGTAGTCTGGGTAATATATAATCATGTAGTGAAAGATTACCCCATATTCCAATCCGATTTTGGAGGTTTTTGGTCTTGCTGAATTTTATGAGGATAATGCCAGCTTTGGTACTTTTGGGTATTTTGTGCCCTATGGGTGTGTCTGCCGTTCCTATTCAGGATGAATTTGACAAGAATCAAGCTGGGAACCATCCGGGAGTTTTTCCCAGATGGCAAGGGACACCCCCGGTGAATCAAGATCTTTATCCTAACCTGTCGGATGGAATCAATGAACCCCATCCATTGCCGGCCTATGTCAATCGGGATATTTATACCGAGTTGTTAAAAGTTGAGCCGGTTGACCAGGTGCAAAGCAAAGTATTCAATGCAGACCGATTTAACCGAATGCAGAGAATCGGAGTTTTGGGGTTTGAAAATAAGACGTTTGCGCCTTTTGAAGACAAATCTGCAGGGGATGTGGTTTCCAAACAGGTTTATCAGGAATTAAAAACCAACAAAAATTACTCCAATATCATCCCTCCGCAGTTGATGGAGGATGTGAGGCTTAAAATTGTCAAATCTCCTGGTTCTCCAGCGGATCAAAAACTGTCAGGTGGTGAGAAAATAACCCCTTTGGTTTCGGGAGACAGGGTTGATGTCATAATGATAGGAGCGGTTTCAAAGTATACCGACAGATATATAGACCGATATGGTGAGATCCAGAGAAGCTTAGCCAGCGGTCTGGAGTTCACGGCTTTTTTGGTGGATCCTCGAACCCGCGAAGTTATATGGGGTGCTCGTTTTGTGGGGAGTCAAAGGCCTGGCGTTCAGAACCTCGGCCAGCATAAAGGGCGCTGGTTGAGCAAGGAGGACTTCACCCGCTCTGCCATGAAATTTGTGTTAAAAGAATTCAGGAACCGGATTGAACCGCATAATACTTCGAAAAAGTTATTCAATGAATGAACCATTTGATGGAACTCGACAACCTGACTCGGAAATAAACAAAAAAAAGAAGCTCTGGCGAAACCTTTTTTTGCTCAACCTCTGTGTTTCCTTGCTTTTGATCGGTATTTTCTGGTTGCCTTCAAAGCTGGAACAGGTGGGTGATTTTCTTGACTCCCCCAGCGTTAACCTCCCCGAAGAAGGAAAAATGGCGCAAAAGCCGGTGGAAGAGGTGCTGGAGCCTGAACCGAAGGTCACAAACCTTTTGTCAACCCAGGTGACCACTATCAATGCGTCCTCAGAAAAAGAGTACGTATATTTTGACTTTTCAAGTGGAAAGCCAGTCAACATTTTAGACACCTCATCCCTGGAGTGGGATTTGGCATTTAGAAGAGGCAAGGTGATATCCAATGGGGGTGCTTCCAGCAGGCTGGGGAAGGCGGGCCTGCTTGATTTGGGCGAGGTTGAGTTCGACGAGGTGATGGAGGTACCTACGGATAATTATATCCAGGATGCGGCCACGAAAACCGAAATGGAAAACCCAGTCCTGTTAAAGTGGTACAATTATAATTACTTTTCCCATAAATTGACGGCCAAAAAGAATATTTATGCACTGCGGACGGCTGATGGTAAATTTGCCAAGTTTCAGTTTTTAAGCTTCTATTGCGACAACAAAGAGGCGGGGTGCATAAAAATACGCTACGTATATCAAGATAACGGGTCCAATAGCTTTTTGAGAGAAGGCGGTGCTTTTGCGACAACCTCGACGGTTTCTCCCCCGCCGGAGACCACGAACCCGCTATAACAATAATTAATTGCTGAAGTTGCTAAGACCGCTCTTCCCAAGCTTGGTCTTTTCTGCTAAAAATAGGACTTAGATTACAGTTCCAGGATAGAAAAAACGGGTGACTACCATTAATTTTGATCAAAATTTGGATTTGGAGAAAAACGAATGCCGACTTTAAAGGGTTTATTGTTTAACCAGTTTGCCGCCGAGGGCCTTTCTGCACTGGTTGAGGAAATGCAGTCCAGTTATACCGCAAAAAAGGGCCGCAGATTTAACCATAATAATATTACCTATGAAATTGGCCGTCCTGTCTTTCAGGGCAATGCAATTGAATTCGAGGTCAGTTCAAAAATTCCGGAGGATGAACTTAAAACTCCGAAGGCCATGCAGTCCTATTTCGAGCAAATGAAAAAAATCCTGGAGAAAAGCGCGAACAAGCCTGCGTCCATTGAAATGGAAAATATAGTATGGGACTCAAAAAAAGACACCGAGAAAAAACGCAACTATGTAAAGCTTCAATACAGCTATCCTTTGGATGACCTGTTTGATAATAAATTGGTGGCTAGCCGACACGAGAAAGTTATTAATGGTGAGGTGGACTCATCTCTCCCGGATTCCCCCAGCGCGTTTACCTTGGCTGGAAAGGTTGTGCTGGCAGTTGTTCGGGAAACTATACAGCAACGCGGCAAGGAAAGTTTGACCGAACTCATGGAGGTCAACAAGAAAGTCAAAGCCTCGCTGAAAGGCTAAGTCTGATGGGTTCTGTAAAGTATTATCTGGGCAGGGCCTTGCAATTAATTGGTCTTGCCACCATCTCGGCGGTGGTTTTCATGTTTTTTACCCAAATGAGTATGGAGCCGCTTCTGATTTGGTCGTTGATTGGTGCATCCGAGTTTTACGGAGGCACCTGGCTGTTGGGCAACGAGGAAGGGTGACTTGCCTCTCCCGCCTGACAGCAAAAAAATCTTTCCTCAAAAAAAATAATCGTGAAGACTCTCCTTGAACAACCTGGTTTTTTGGCTCCATCGGGAACGATAGGGGCTGATGTCAGCTACCTGTTGGCGCTTGTTTTCACGGTCCTCTTTCTTGTGGCCTGGAGAATGGCCAAAAAAGCCCAGGGAACCCGGCACCATAAACTGATTCTAGTCTCCATGGTGGCGATGATTGTATATTTCGTTGCTTATTATTACGCCCGCAGCCTGGGGGTTCTCTCTTTTGAAGGCCGGGAAGGTTTTGGGGGGCCAGATGATGTTTACCAGAACATTTTTGTTCCGGTACTAACCACCCACCTCATTCTGGTTACCTTGGGGATGGTGCTCGCCTTTTACATGATTCCGCAAGGGTTTCGTGCCAGTGACAAAACCGGAGGCGATTACCGCTTGAAGTCCGGGGAGCTGAAAATGAAACCCCGGACATTCAAAATAGTAATGTTCACCATCCTCGGATGCTGGGCTTTGGTTCAGGTTCTATTGCTGGCGACTCGGCCGAGCCCATTTGGAGCCAGTGTGGCGTATGGCTTAATTTTCGCGACCGTGGCGTTGGTGGCCAGCCTGGAGAAATTGATTGAAAAACTGCTTCCTGACGGGGCGAGACGGCACCGGATCCTGGGTCGTACGACCATGATCATCTATGCCCTGATACTGGTGACCAGCACGGCTACCTATCTCATGCTTTATTTTATTTATCCTGTCAAACATTGATCAGGGGTCGGGGAGATGAAACAAAGCTGGAAAAAACTCGTCTGAAAGGGGAAAATCTTTAAAGTTGGGGGTTTTGCCCTTGACACTCCCTCATTTACCTGATAAATTCCGCGGGATTAAATAACTTCGAAATACATGAGTAGGAGGTATAGGGCTGTCAGTCCGTTAACACCGAGACCGATGTAAACGATGGTGTCAAAAATTTTGCCGTCTTTGCTGGCCATAAAAATCCTCAAAAGATGTTTTTTTTCTTTGAAATAAAAGAAATATACCCTATCATTCAGATTTTAAAACTGTCAAGAATAAACTTTTTTGAATATAGAATTAATTAAATTTTTCCGGAGCAGACAATGGATATAGAAAAGATTAAGGAAAAGGCAGGGCCCCTGATTTATATCGGAACCATTATTTTCTCTTTATGGTTCTTCTATTGGTTTGCATCCGTTTGGCGGTAATCGATTGGAAAGAGAAATCCAATCATTAATTTTTTTTGGGGGAGTTTAAGGAAATATGAACGATTTTTCGGCTGACGAACAGAAAAAGTTTATCACTCCAAAATCCATTATTTGGTTCCTCATTGCTTTTGCCTGCATGGGCGGATACTACTTCCTGATCAACATTGGGTTGATGAAGGTGCAGGGACTTGATTTCTTCTACCTTTGGAGTTCAGGTGGTGGCGGAGGCGGTGGCCATTAATCCTGAGTAACGGATCTTGAAAAGATGACAAGCCCTGT
>PCTK01000210.1:4756-5152 GCA_002786505.1 Nitrospinae bacterium CG22_combo_CG10-13_8_21_14_all_47_10
CCGCTTTTACCTCGTCTCAATGAGATTCCTCATAGACCTTACACCGTAACCTGCAACGCATATCCTTTAAAGCATGAAACCAGAACCTTCCTGTAGAATTTATCTGATCCGTCACGGCGAAACCGCTAATGCAGGCAAAGTCCGTTTCAACGGTCACCACGACGTCGAATTGTCCGCAAGAGGCCAGCAACAGCTCCGCCTCATCTCCGACGCATTAACGAATTGCTCTATTGATGCGGTGTACAGTAGCGATTTGAAGCGCACCATGGAAAGTGCGCGCATCATCGCCGAACCTCATGCACTGGAGTTGACCACTTTTCCGGAATTGCGGGAACTCTCTTTTGGGGAATGGGAAGGGCTCAGCATTGACGAAGTCGAGCAGAAATACCCCGGCCA
>PCTK01000187.1 GCA_002786505.1 Nitrospinae bacterium CG22_combo_CG10-13_8_21_14_all_47_10
GAGCGTCAGCGAAGAATCTCTCTTCTTGTTTTATAAGGAACTTCGAGATCCTTCGTCGCCGGAGCCTGCCCTGAGCATAGTTGAAGGGGCTCCTCAAGGATGACGGTTTGGGGAGTTTTTCAGCAACCTGTTAAATTTATTGTTGCTGGTTCCTTGTCTCTCTGTTTATTAAAAAAAATTAACTCCTTTTGCTGTTAAGTCCCCGATATAATAAAACGGTTGCGGATATTTTCTTCAGCCGAGAGTAGAATTGCTGGCGGTTGAGAGCTATTGCTATTTACCTGCGGGGGTTCTCCGCTAAGAAACTGGAGGTTGGTTGTGAATCGGATTCCAAAATATATAAAAACCGGATTACTTCTGGTTTTATGGATTGTATTTTTAATTTCTTCCGCCGAAGCGGTCAAGGGAGACAAACGTAAAACCCAGACCATTTCGCTGGAAAACGGTTTGGGGGTTCTTTTGATCTCCGATCCGGATGTGCATCGGAGTGCCGCCGCTTTATCAGTGGGCACGGGTTATCTGTATGATCCTGAGGAAAAAGCGGGGCTGGCCCATTATCTGGAGCATATGTTGTTTCTCGGGACGAAAAAATATCCGGAAGTGGGGTCCTATAAAAAGTTTCTCGACTCGCACTCGGGAGCCTCCAATGCCTACACTGGAGGTAACATCACCAACTATTTCTTCCAGGTGTCACACGATGGATTCAATGAAGCCTTGGACCGTTTCAGTGATTTTTTCAAGTCGCCCCTGTTTGACAAAACCTATTCCGAGAGGGAAGTCAAAGCTGTTAACAATGAACATGAAAAGAACAAACTTGATGATGGATGGCGAGGCAACTATGTTTCCGGCCTGATGTCCGAACCGGGGCATCCTCTCGCTAACTTTGGGACCGGCAATCAGGAAACTCTTTCGGGGGTCAATGGCCCGGCATTGAATGAGTTTTATAATCGTTATTACGCCGCCTCCAATATGAAGCTGGCCCTTATTTCCAACATGCCGATGGAAATCCTTTCCGGCGTGGCGCAAAAATATTTTTCCGACATACCTGACCGGCCGGTCAAAGTTCCTGAAATATCCCCTGAGTTCAGAAAACCGCTCAATGGCCAATACCGGTTGCTTAAAATAAAAACCATCAAGGATGTTCGCTCGTTGGAAATTGATTTTCCGACCATACGCCTTAAAGACCATCAGGCCAGCAAACCGGCGGCTATCGTTGGTTCTGTACTGGGTTATGAAGGCAAAGGCTCTCTGCTCTCCAAGCTAAAGGAAGAGGGACTGGTATTGAGCCTTAGCGCGGGCGGCGGGAATAGCCATCCTGATATCAACTCCTTTGGCATCAATATTTCCCTGACCGAAAAAGGATTGAACGAATATGAGAGAATACTTGAGTTGATTTTTTCCTACATTCACATGATTCGGGAACATGGGTTTGAGGAATACACTTTCAAGGAAACCCAGGCGATGGCTCAGATTAATTTTGACTGGAAAAACCCGGATGAGGGTATGGGATTCGTTGCGGGCAAAGCGGCGCTACTGCAGGATTATAATTTGAAAGATGTGGAAACACTGCCTTACCTTTTTACGAAATATGAACCTTCTGCCTATAAGGCGGTTCTGGATACGTTGACTCCTGAAAATGCAATGGTGGTTTTGAGCCATAATTTGGCTGAAACCGATAGCAAGGCACCGTACTACGATGTTGAATATTCTTTCAGGAAAATTGGCGGAAAGGCTTTCAGGAAATTATCCAACCCAGTCAAAGGGGATGGTGTTTTTTATCCGGAGAAAAATGATTTTATTCCTTATAACCTGCAACTGGTCGAGGAAGACCCACACCTGGTACTGGATGATAAAAGGGCAAAAGTCTGGTTCAAATATGACCATCGTTTCAAGCAACCTAAAATAGCCCTGACGTTCCGAATTGAAACACCAAAGGTTTATCGTAGCGCTAAAAATTTGGAATTGGCTAAACTTTATGAGGCCATGATGCAGGAAGGCTTGAATGAACTGGTTTACCCTATTCAGATGGCGGGATTATCCTATGGCTTGTCGATTCAAAAGAAAGGGGTGCTCCTGAGTCTTGGCGGTTATTCAGAACGAATTGGTGATTTGATTAAACTGGTGACTAAAAACCTGAAAGAAGTGAAGGTGGATAAACAGAAATTCGCCAATATTAAAGAGGCGATGATTCGCGGATTGAAAAATGAGAAACTTGGGCAGGCTTATGCGCGTGGTGGTTACTACAATTGGTTGATGCTCCTTCAGGACCAGTATACGGAAGAGGAAAAACTCGAAGCCCTGGCCCCGATCACTTTGGATGATGTCAAAGCCTTCGCCAAGACGCTTTATGACAAGGTATATATTACGGGGATGGTGCATGGCAACTGGTCCGATGACGAAGTCCTGCAAAACGTGGAAATCCTGTTGACGGCTTTGGGGAGTAAACCTCTGCCAGAAAATGAAAGGTTCGAACAGGTGGTGGAAGTATTGCCGGAAGGAAAGCGGTTTCGGTTCAGCCGGGAGGTGGCGGATAATAACAATTCTCTGGCTTACGCCATTCAGGTGGGAGATAAAAACCTGCCCCTCCTCGCCAAGACATCAATAATTGCCTCCATTGTGGAAAGCGATTTTTATACACAAATGCGCACCAACCAGCAATTGGGATATATTGTTTGGAGTTTTCATCAACGCGTTGAGGAACGCCTGTTTTTCAGATTGGTGATTCAG
The DNA here is from genome assembly GCA_002786505.1 of Nitrospinae bacterium CG22_combo_CG10-13_8_21_14_all_47_10. GTDB lineage: Bacteria > Nitrospinota > Nitrospinia > Nitrospinales > VA-1 > LS-NOB. The sequence continues at coordinate 2,728 of PCTK01000187.1, forward strand.
TCTTCCACGCATGGCCCTTTTGAAATGAGCAAACGGGTGGATAGCTGGCTGGCGAGCACAGAAAAACTGTTCGCCAATTTGACCGATCAGGAATTTGAACGGCATCAGCAAAGTCTGATCGTTGCCCTTGAAAAGGAAGGCGACAGCATCGGTGCGGTGGCGGGGGACCTTTACTCTCTTGCTACAGATGAAAAAGGAGACTTCCGTTTTAAGAAAAAATTGATTGAAGCAATCCGGGACCTCAAAAAAGGTGACGTGGCGGACTTGGCCGGGAAAATTTTCCGGGACCCTGGCACGCCACGGCTTGAGGTATTAATGCGGGCCAAGGGAAGTCAGGAAAAGGTGCCAGAGGGAGTCATCGCAGAAGTCAGTCAATTTAAAAATCAACTGAAGCGCTAGTGCCGCGAATGGGGCCAAAAATTAATGAAATTTGGTGCGATTTTTAAAAGAGGCGCCAATCTTTTAAAGTTAGGGGCGGCGGCAAGAAAGTTGCACAAGTCCACAACTGAGGACCAGCGCCATTGGGCTCAGCATTATCTGGTCGAATTGCTGGGGCAATCGAGGGGATTGCCTGCCAAGATAGGCCAGTTCATGACCATGGGTGCTGAAGATCAGGCTCTGCGCGAATCTCTCAATAATTCTTTGGAGCCTCTTTCTTTTGAAGAAGTCACGGAACTAATCAGTAAGGCCTATGGTAAACCATGGGATACGGTTTTTAAAAAGTTGGAGAAATCCTGTAAGACCGCATCTCTGGGACAGGTACATTTTGGCAAGCTTAAGGATGGCACGGAAGTCGCGGTGAAGGTGCAATATCCTGAAATTGACGTTGCGGTGGAAGCAGAAATGAACCTTATGGGCTGGTTGCCGAAAGTGGGGCCGGTGGCGAAATGGGGGTTCAGGATGGATGGCTACCGCGATGCCTTTTGGCATAATTTCAGCGAAGAGTTAGACTACAGGATTGAAGCGGGACATCAGGAAAACTATCGCCAGAAAATCCAGCCGCTGGAACGTATTGTGATTCCCGAGGTTTTCACCGAGTTTACCCGTCCTACTGTGCTGGTGCAGAAAAAGGAAGAAGGGTTCAATCTGGATAAAGCCGAAACCATGATGCCGGAGCAAAAGCAGGCTATGGGGCGGTTACTTCTCCAGCATTATCTCCATATGTTGTTTCGCAACGGGTTTGTCCATTCCGACCCACAGCCGGCAAACTTCGCCTTCCGGCAATACAAAAAAGATTATTTTGTTCTGATCATTTATGATTTTGGCAGTGTCATGGAAATTCCAGATGATGTCCGACTGGGACTTTTAAGGATCATTCTGGCCTTGCGCCACCGGGAGAACCTGGACCCGGTGACCTGTCTTACTGCTCTGGGTTTTGATCCTGATAAATTGCAAGACCTGCGTCCGACTCTCCCGGCCTTGATGTCCGTACTGCTTGAGCCTTTTCTGGTGGAAGCTCCCTATCACGTTAAAGACTGGAGAATGAGTGAACGGTTCGACCAGATCGTGGGAGACCTGAAATGGTGGTTCCGTTCTTCCGCACCTCCGCAAATGATTTTCCTGATGCGGACGTTACATGGCTTGACCACTATGCTAAAACGGTTAGATGTTGCACTGCCCTGGCAGTTCACCATGGATAAAATTCTCTCCGACATATATCCGCAGGCAAGGGCTTTGATCTTTTCTCCAGTGGAGGGTGCTCCTCATAGTCCGGCTTTCGACTCAATAGCCCGTTACCTCAAGGTGCATGTGGTGAAGCCGAATGGCAATAAAATCAGCCTGACCATGCCCGCGCGATGCGCCGACGACATTGAAGGGGTGATGGATGAACCGGTTAAGGAATCAATCAAAAAACAGAATATAGATTTGCTTTCCATTCAGGATAAAGCCCGAAAATCAGGTTTTGTTCCTCAAATCCTTTTCGAACTCAATGATGAAGAACGCGACATGAAAGTCTGGCTCGAATAACCTCGGTCAATGCCGGAGGTAACATCCCAAGCTGACAGTCTGCTGAAAAAGTCCTTGAATTGTCCTCCTCAAGGAAGCTGGGTGGTACACATTTTAACCAAAGATAAACACGGATGAACCCCGATTAACCCTTGATCTCACGCCGGGTGGCAAGGATACAAAATGAAAATATGGGTGGATGCAGACGCTTGTCCCAAGCCGGTCAAAGATATTTTGTTCCGCTTGGCGGACAGGACAGAAATAACGGTGACCCTGGTTGCGAACCAGCAGATGCGCCTGCCGGACTCCCCTTTCATTCAATTGATTCAGGTGGGACACGGGGCGGATATTGCTGATGATGAAATTGTAAATAAATGTGAAGCCGGGGATTTAATCATTACGGCTGATATTCCTTTAGCCGCCCGGGTTGTAGAAAGGGGCGCATTGGCTCTGGATCCACGCGGCAAGGTTTACAATAAAAATAATATCCGTCATATATTGAGTATGCGCAACTTCATGGACGAGTTGCGCGGTAGTGGTGTCGAAACTGGCGGCCCCGCCGGTTTTGGTCAGAAAGAACGATTTAAGTTCGCCAATGAACTGGATAGGCTCATTGCGCAAAGGTAATGTTGAGGCTAAATCCTTTTTTGTCCGCAGATTTCAACAGGTGGACGGATTTGAAATAGTGGATGTAACGGGAAACACCTCAAAAGATTTTTTGTCCGCAGATTGCACAGATTTTCGCAGATTATTTTCTTTGGGTTTTTCATCTGCGTTCATCTGCGGATTGATTCTTTCTTTTCGGATGGGCAGAGAATGTGGTTGATGTTTGGAGAGTGACCCTATGCCCGCTGTGCCGGGCCGAATC
>PCTK01000046.1:0-1207 GCA_002786505.1 Nitrospinae bacterium CG22_combo_CG10-13_8_21_14_all_47_10
TTTCACCCTTCTGGATTCCCGCCTGCGCGGGAATGACGTAGTAGGTTAACGGAAATGACGTGGATCCACTTGCCGGAATCGGGGAAAACTCCCGCCCTCCACGTTCCCCTGATTTTTTGCGGCGCTCGTGCAATATGCTGGTTAGTGGGCAACGGGGAGTTCGGAGAGTTTTTTCTTTGCTTCTTCGTTGAAGGGGTCGATTTCCAGAATGGTTTTCAATTCATTTTCTGCGTCCTGGAATCTCTGGTTTTTCTTGTGGATCTCATAAAGCTTCCAGTGCATGGAAAGAAAATCGATGCCCTGTTTTTGCGAAAGCTCAAACACCTCACGGGCTTCATCCAGACGATTCAGCGCGAACAGGGAGTTACCCAGATTGAAATTAGCAATGGCAAATTCAGGATCCAGAGCCAGGGCTTTTTTCAAAAGCTCCACGGCTTCGCCGGGGCGCCCCTGCTTGTTGAGCACGGCGCCTAAATTGGAAAGGGCCTGGATGAAATTAGGGTAAACCTGAATTGCTTTTTTGAACATGCTAACGGCTTTATCCAATTTTCCTGAACGAAAATAATATCCTCCAAGATTCGACAAGGCTTCAGGAAAGTCAGGATTCAATTCCAGAGTTTTTTCGTATTGGGCAATGGCTTTATCGGGCATCCCCAAATCCCGGTAGGCAACCGCTAGATCGTAGTGGGCCAGGATGAAGCTGGGGTCCTTTGCCAGTATTTTTTCAAACTCAGCGATGGCTTTATCCGTGTCGCCCAAGCCATACAGAAAATAATTTCCCCGGTAATACATGGCCTCCAGTGAAGTTTTGTCTTCATCCAAAAGCTTCTGCAGTGAAAAGGTGGTTTTGGAGTCCAAAAATTCCTTGACCAAATTTATGGGAAGCGCGAGGTTGATGGACCGTCCCTCAACAGTGGCCAGCCCCACAACCTGATTGGATTTGTCGACAACCGGTCCGCCGCTGAAACCGGGGCCGAAGGCAGTGGTTGTATAAATAAAAGGTATCTTGGGATAGGCCTGCGGGTGGACCCCCAGAACATAGCCATAGGTCTGTACTATTTGGCCTTCGACCAGGCCTTCTTGTTCTATCACTTGATCGGAGAGATAACCTAAAGCACTGGTGTAGTCATAGGCCTTCACGCTGGAGGAGTCACCGATTTCCAGCGTGGAATAGAACCCCGGCTTTAATTTTATGATGGCGAAATCT
>PCTK01000046.1:1322-1746 GCA_002786505.1 Nitrospinae bacterium CG22_combo_CG10-13_8_21_14_all_47_10
CGGGTCGGACCACAAAACCCGATCCGGTCCCAACAGTTTTTCCAGCTTTGTCTTTGGCGATGAGCAAAGCAATGGCATTTTTATTAACTTCATGGCCGCTTGCAGATCCCGAAAAAATCAGGATTATGGCGATGAGGAGATAAGTTAAGAATGAGAGAAAACGGTTTCGCATACCTTCTAGTTCTAAATTAGCCTTTTTAAAGAAGACTAATATTTAATAGGGAACAATATTATTGCTTGCTAGTTCCATTCTATTAACTGACTGTTACGATTACAACTGAATTTGGAAGGGAATTAGTCAGGGTAGGGGGGGATTCCGGGCCGACAACGTCGACCCGGACATAAAAAGCTTTTACTTAACGTTAATCGTCACCGTCGCGGTCAAAGCTGGGTCGTAGGGGACGTGATTGCCCTTGGCAAACAG
>PCTK01000046.1:1771-2178 GCA_002786505.1 Nitrospinae bacterium CG22_combo_CG10-13_8_21_14_all_47_10
GAAAGTTCGATTTCTTTACAGGTGGAGCCATCTCCCATATGGATATGATTGGCGTCTTTTCCAATCGGCTTGCTCAGGTCGTGCGGCAGGTCGGCATCGACAATAAGGTGGTGATGGCCTTTTCCTTCATGTACCCCTTCTTTGGCCGGTTGTACTTCAACCCCTTCTGTAGCCATGCAAACTTTAACCGGGCTTGAAACCATGGCGCCGTTAGGAGGATCGGTGATCGTTACGGCGTTACCCGCTAAAGCACTGGTTGCTCCGGTGAAAAAGAGAAAGAAAAATAACAGGGTCAGTTTTGCGTAAGCATTTTTCATTTTTTCTGTGTTCCTTATAAAATGGTTGGTTTTTACTACTGCCTTAGATGAATTAATCCGGTACTGCGGAGTTAGATTTGAAAAATGCAA
>PCTK01000046.1:2239-5433 GCA_002786505.1 Nitrospinae bacterium CG22_combo_CG10-13_8_21_14_all_47_10
TGACATCGTAATCCGAGTTCCATAACCTCTATTACTCAGTTTCATAATCCCCAGGGATCCCGTTGGTTTTTAAGTTCGTGCGTCCCATTATGTTTTTTTTCAGGAGGCTTAGATGGTAGTTACAGGAGAATGTCGACTCCTTCACACTTGTGAAATGTGTGAGTTTAATAATGAGACCGACTGCAAAGCTGACAAAAATGAGCACAACCGCTGGCTTGTCAACAAGCGGATGAATGAAATCAAACACAAGATTATTGTCGGTAGTAACAAAGGAGGGGTCGGTAAAAGTACGGTAACGACCAATCTTGCGATTGCTCTGGTTGAAAAAGGTTTTGCGGTTGGTCTGGCGGATGCTGATCTTCATGGTCCCAACATCCCAAAATTATTGCAGGCCGAGAATGTCCGCTTGAAAGCCACGGACGTAGGCATCGACCCTTATGAAACCAAGAATGGTCTGAAAGTAGCTTCATTGGGGTTTCTTATTGAAGACCCCAATATGCATATTGCCTGGAGGGATGCGGTAAAATATGACTTTATTATTGAATTGCTGGGAAATATAAACTGGGGCCCTCTGGATTATCTTCTTTTCGACCTTCCTCCCGGAACCGGCAACGAACAAATCACCATCATCGACTTTATCGGTGAGGTCGATGGCTGTGTTGTGGTCACAACCCCGCAGGATCTTGCGATTCTGGATGCCCGCAAAATGATTTCTTTCGCCCGCGACAGTAATGTTCCTATTGTTGGCGTTATTGAAAATATGAGTACGATGTCTTGCCCGCATTGTCATGAAAAAATTGATGTATTCAAAAAAGGCGGGGGAAAAAAATTAGCCGAAGAGCTGGTATTGCCATATCTGGGCAGTATTCCCCTGGATGGCGAGATTGTCGCCAACTCCGATAGTGGGCAACCTGTCGTATTATCCCGCCCGGATTCCGAAGCCGCCAAGGCCTTTTTGCGACTGGCTGAAAATGTCCATAAATTCCTCAACCCAGAATAGTCAGGGAAAAATAAAAGCCGAGTTCCACTGGATGGCTATAATGCCTTGGTGCCTGTTCAGGCGCAAGGCTGAGCCGGCCAGGACAATATTTTTTTAATGCAAACTTGAATTGCGTTTCCTGTTAAGATTGGGGGATAATAGTAGCACGGAGTTAGTTTTAGATTTATCAAACCGTTCAGGGCTCTTCGATAAAGGTTGTTCCTGTCTTTAAGAAATTTCATATGTGTGTGCGCTTTTTTAGTAAACTAAATTTTTCAAAAATACTGGCAGTTTCCTTTGTGCTTTTTGGTGTCGGAAATGTTGAGGTGTTTGCAGATTCAGTAAAGAGTCCGGTTTACTCGAACAACCCGATAGCCGCAGAAGTGGATGGGAAGCCCATTTACCTGGACGACCTCAAGCATATTCGCATTCAGGAGGCTCTCCAACAGTTGCATGAAATGCAGACCCGCGCCTTGAAGGAAAAAATTCTCGATACTCTTGCGGAAAAGCACCCAAACCTGGTTATTGAACAGACCCCGAAGGTGACGCAAGCAGAAATCAAACAGTTTTATGAAAGCAATCCGGGTATCAAAGAGATAGGGGACCTTTCTCAGGTAAGCGCTGAAATTCGTGACTACCTGGAGAAAAGTTTTCAGCAGGTGCACATTGAACAGCAATTTCAGAATGCGGTCCGTCAGGGTTGGGTCAAAGTTTATTTAAAACCGCCTAATGATTTTCATTTGGTGGCGGGGCTCGGTACTGCCATGCTGTGGGCGGAGGAAAAAGATTCTTCCGCCAGGCGGGTTTTTGTATTGGAGTACTCAGATTTCCAATGTCCATTCTGTAAACGGGTGCAAGCAACTTTGCAGAAGGTCAGAAAAAAATATTCCAGGGAAGTTCAGTTTGGCTACCGCCATTTTCCACTGCCTTTTCACAAAGAAGCGCAAGGGTTAGCTCAGGCTGTTGAATGCGCCAGGGATCAAAACAAATTCTGGGAGCTCCAGGATCTTTTTTATAAAAGTAGTTCCGACCCTGCGGATGATAAGGAAATTCTGGGCTTGGCCAAGCTCGCGGGAATCAAGAATCTCCGGGATTTCGAGTTTTGCTGGCGCAACGGAAAGTATGCAGAGCGGGTGCAAAATGATATTCGTGATGGAGTTGAACTGGGAATTCAAGGAACTCCGACTTTCATTTTGGGAGTTTATGATCAGGAAAATAGAACTGTTTCCGGAGAAATGTTTTCCGGAGCGGTTTCTGAAGAAAAGTTTGTCCTTGTTATAGAAAAATACCTTGCCTCTACCCGAACCGAAGCCAAATTGAACCACTAACTGCTTTGCCATGATCAGAATATTGATTTTTATTCTGGCAGGAGTGATTGCTCCTCTTTCTGTATTCGCCGAACCCACGTTGTTTTCAAGCCCGACTGCCCCATCTGGTCCCAGGATAAAATTGAATGTGATGACCGATGAGGACCTTGTCCATTCGGGCGGTCGTTTCGAGTTGTACTTGTCTGTCGAGATTGAGGAGGGTTGGCATATTTATTCCTTGAAACCTTTGGATGGCAATGAGCTTCTGGCAACCCGGATTATTCTGGATGATAATGTTTTTGAAAGTATAGATTCCTGGCAGGAATCATCAACCCACTTGATTCAGGATGATGCGCAGGCAAAACTGGTCAAGGGGCATACCCACACTGCCGAATTTCGCAATAGTTTTTATGTTTCTCAAAATGTTAAACCGGGAAACTATTTCCTGAATGGGAAATTATTATACAAGGCCTGCGACAATAACCTTTGTACCCTTCCTCAAAGCCTTCCTTTTACCAACCGAATTCAAGTAGTTGCCGCTGAATAGTAGTATCCTGTTAACAGGAAGAATCGCCTTTCCTTATTTAGATACAATAGGATAAACTCGTATTGCGGAATGAAATTAAAAATAGATTCGTAGCGCGGAATTCATGCAAGTCATTACAACACATTTGAACGCGGACTTCGATTGCATTGCCTCCATGATGGCGGCGAAAAAGCTATACCCTGAGGCGCATTTGGTCCTTCCAGGGTCCGCAGAGCGATTGGTGGAAGATTTTTTGAAGGAGGAGAGCCTTCATCTTGAGTTCACCCGAATTAAGGACATTTCTTTGGATCAGGTCCGGCTATTGGTGGTTGTCGATACCCATGTGCCGGAAAGGTTGGGGGCTTTTGCTCCCCTGATGGAA
>PCTK01000129.1 GCA_002786505.1 Nitrospinae bacterium CG22_combo_CG10-13_8_21_14_all_47_10
ATCCTGATGAGCCTTGGCGAAGAAGGATCTCGCTTTTTCTCAATACAGAACCACTTTATGCAAAGCCCTCCTTATCAAGGGGGGAATTATTTGAACTTCCCCTGTTTTAGTGGAATCCGTTATTCCACAGTGACATGGTAACCATAGGACCGAATGATTGTTTTTGCCGTTGGACCCTGCAAATATTCCAGAAACTGTTTTGCGGAAGAGTTGCCAAGTCCCGGTTTTAATAAAATGGCCTGCTGTAAAATTGGTTCATGCTGGTCAGGCGGTATCTCCCACCGGCTTCCTTTAAGTTTGAAACGCGGGTCTTCAACCTGCGATTTAGCGACGAAACCTAACGCGGCATTCCCTGTGGCAACAAATTGCAGGGTCTGGGCGATGTTTTCCCCCTGAACCAGAAACGGGCGTAGTTTTTCCCAAAGGCCCAGCCGTTCCAAAGTTTCTTTCGCCGCCCTGCCGTAAGGCGCAGTTTTCGGATTGGCTATCGCCAGCTTCCCTGCGTTCATTTGGGCTAAAGATTGCTCACCCTTCACTTTTCCCGGTTCGGGACTCCACAAAACCAAAGCCCCTACCGCATAGGTGAACCGTGTGCCCGCAACACCCACCCCCTCGTGTTCCAACAAGGTCGGCCTTTTGGCATCGGCCGCCAGCAGGACATCATAGGGGGCACCATTCCGGGCCTGGGCATACAGCTTGCCGGTTGACCCGGAAATCAGGATCAGCGTATTACCGGTATCCCTCTTATAGAGTTCGGCAATTTCTTTGAGCGGATTCAAAAAATTGGACGCGACCGCAACATGCACCTCTCCCGACCAGACTGTTTGCGGCAAAGTCATAAACCAGAAAACCACGGCTATAGTTTTAAATACATAACGCATGCAACGTTATATACCATTAAGCATAACGTCTGTCAACCCTGCAACTTTAAAATTTTTGGAAGCACTATTTTTTTCGCATTCCAGCTAAAGTTCTAAGCTTTTTTGCCGATAGCGCCACTACGGGCAACTGTATCAAAAATCAGGTAGACACATGAAGATCCGGATAATTCAATCGCCTCCCCAAATTCTTTTTGTGGGAAGTCCTGACAACTGCGAAAATTGTGAAGAAGAAAAACGGCTTGAAGACGCTCTAAAAGGAAAAACCGCGGAAGACAAGGTCAGCCTCTCTGACGCATCCCTGTCTCGTGCCAGTGCTGTATTCGAAGCCAAAGAACTGGATAGTGAAGAAGAAAGCCAGCAACCCGGCCCTAAAACCAACCTGGAATTATCTGAGGAAGAGCGCCGGTTGTTGAACGAACTGAGGGCGCGGGACGCAGAAGTGCGGGCTCATGAGCAGGCCCATCTTTCTGCCGCCGGCCCCTATGCTAATGGGACTCCGACGTTTGAGTTTCAAACCGGACCCGATGGCCGACAATATGCCGTGGGAGGAGAGGTTTCCATCGACGCATCGCCCGTCCCCGGAGACCCCGAAGCCACGGTTCGCAAGGCCCAGACTATTAAACGGGCCGCCTTGGCCCCCAGCGATCCTTCCGCTCAAGACCGGCAGGTAGCCGCCCAGGCGGCGCAGTTGGAAGCCCAGGCAAGACAGGAAGCCAAGGCCCAAAAAGCCGAAGAAAACAAGGAAACCACAGAAACACCTTTGGAAGAAAGCAAAGAGCCCGAAACAAAGTCGGAAAACAGTGACGATTTCAGTCAGGGCAACCCTTTTTCCCGGCGGGTGGAGAACCGGTTCAATCCATCCAGCATCACCACCGGCAACCTGCTGAACATCATTTCCTGATTAATCGGGTAGCAATTCCCCTTGTCAGTCCTGTAGAGGACTTGCACCTCAAAGTGGGTGCGCCCTACCGGGCGCACTAAAATAAAAAAGGGCCAAACCTGAACAGGTTGGCCCCTTAAAAAATGGCGGGGTCGACGAGACTCGAACTCGCGACCTCCGGCGTGACAGGCCGGCGTTCTAACCAACTGAACTACGACCCCGCGGTCGTTTGCTATATGGTAGGCGGAACAGGGATCGAACCTGTGACCCCCGGCTTGTAAGGCCGGTGCTCTCCCAGCTGAGCTACCCGCCCATTTCGCATGGGTCCAACGGGAAAAGACTCGTTGGAGCCGAAATTAATTTTGCTGGCCCGATGTGATACCCCTCCTTGGCTCTCGGGCCCCGGAAGGGTAAAAAACAGGGCTTATTACCCGCAGAAGCCCTTTGCCCGCACTTCAATCTCAAGAACGGTTACCACTCTTCGTAACAGAGGAAGGGAGTATATAAACGAGCATCATTTCTGTCAAGCGATTTCGTCTACCCCAAAATCAGCCTTAAAATATTGAACGGATTGATTTTAAAATGATTGACAGCCATAGCCCCTCACTATAAGATAATTTTTAAAGTCCGGAAGCAGGATTTCCAGACCCTTTTCAAACATTTCTGGTTCTTCTGAACTACCCCCGACAGCTTCACCATGATAGAAAAAATCATGGCTTCTCTCGAGAGCCTACCGACTGAGGACCTTATTGAGGTTCGGAAAAATCTGGATCAGTTGATCCGTTCAAAATATGACAACGATCTGGGAAAGAGGAAAGGCCAAAGGGCTAAGGTTAAGATCGCAGGGAACCTGGAAATTGAGCGAGAAAAGGAGTTTTTTTACAAGCTTCATAAAATCATCATCCAGGAAATGTCGATCAACGGTTTAGTTTTTTTTGTGAAGGGAACCGTTATTGATGGCGATGTCTTACGAGTCTCTTTCAGGGTCCCTTCGACCGGCGAAAAAAAAATCATCGATTGCCAGGCCGTGCGCGTCAAGGAGATTAAGCCCGGCACCATTCCTGAGTATGAAGTCGCCGCCGTGGCAGTCAGCAAAGAAGCGGTTAAAAATTATAGGGATATGCTGAGAAAAAGAGGCCTGTAACCTTAATGCAAAAACCATGACTCCATCCAACGTCAAATTGGGGCATCTCATTGAACTGATCGGGAATGTTGCCGATGCCTTTACCTGCGCCCTGTTTACGATGGACCCTGACGGAAAAAACCTCGCCCTGCGCGAACATTTTACACTTAGCCGCAATCTTGACCGAAAGGCAAAAATCGCCATTGGCAAGAGCCCCATTGGCCTCGCCGCGCAAACACGTAAAACCCAGTTGATCGAAAATTTTGACCAGAACACCCGCTTTCTCGGCATCTACGAAAAAAACGAAGACCTTAAAAGTTTTATAGCCCTTCCGGTAATTTATGGGGATCAGGTAGGTGTATTGGCCGTCGACACCAAGGAGCGTTACCAGTTTTCTATCAAACTACAAAAAATATTATCCGAATTTGCTCAACAAATTTCCTGGAGTCTGGAACCAAAAACCACGACCCCTTCGCCAACATCCCGGCCATTTTTACAAGAGATCAATTCGTACTGCCGGTTTCTTGCTGAGTCACCCAATCGGTCTTCGGTTGCGGACCGGTTGACACAGATTCCCGCATCCCTGATTTCCTGCCCCGCCATCGCTGTAACCTGGTTCGAAGAAAACCAGATGGAAGGTAAAATCATTGGCCACCGGGGTTTTGCTAATGATATTTCGGAAACCAAAGTCTATTTTGGAAAAGGGCTGGTGGGCTCCTGCGCAAAAAACCGGTTGCCTCTTCTTTTACAGGCTCATGAAGGTCGGAGGACCGTTTTATTCTCCGAGGACGAAAAATCCGAAGACCTGCAATGCGTGGCCACGTTACCCATTCAACTCAACGACACCCTTTACGGAGTCCTTCTGGTAGGTTCCTCAGAACCCGAGGGGGTGAGTCAGGCCGATTTGGACAAACTCGCGCTGATTGTTTCTGCCGCCGCCTCGGCCTTGTTTTGCGCCGACACCAAAGACCGCTGGGTCTATGACAAAAACCTGGACCCTGTCACCGGGGTTCCAAACCACCGGTTTTTGACTGAATATCATCTTGCATTATCCGAAGAAGTTTTCAAACCCAAAGAATCGGTATTTTTTCTTACGTTTCATATCACTAACCTGACCACACTTTACGAGACCCACGGTGTAGACCGTGGCGATGCCTACCTGAAACAATTGATGGCCTTGTTCTCGAAGGTAGTCCCGTCTCCCAAATTTGTTTTCCGCCTGTCAGAAACCTGTTTTCTGGTCTTGCTTATGGAGCGCAGTCAAAAAGACGTGGAACTCTTGCAGTCAAAACTAAAACATTTGCTTGATCACAATCCGCTTTATGTCAACGGAGTTTCCATTCAAGCCAAATTTCAATGGGGGCTTTCCGCTTATCCCGAGGAGGGAAAAGAATTGTTCAGCCTCATCAACCTTTCACGCAACCGACTGACCCAGAAAACGAGAGCCCTGGCATGATAAAAAATCTATTCCATAAAATCTTCAGCATGTTCTCCACCGATCTGGCCATGGACCTGGGAACGGCAAACACCCTCATTTACATCACCGACAAGGGAATCGTGCTGAACGAACCTTCTGTCGTCGCAATAAACGTGGATGACAACTCGGTTGAAGCGGTAGGAATAGAAGCAAAAAAAATGTATGGCCGTACCCATGCCAGAGTCAACACCGTCAGGCCCATGAAAGACGGTGTCATTGCCGACTTTGATGTGACAAACCGGATGATTCAGTATTTCATTAAAAAAGTCCTGAGCCAACACCGGTTCTTCAAGCCCCGCATGGTTGTTGGCGTGCCGACCTGCATCACTCAAGTGGAAAAGAAAGCCGTGATCGACGCATCTCTCATGGCAGGCATCCGGGAAGTCCATCTTGTGGAAGAACCCATGGCGGCCGCAATTGGTGTCGGCATTCCCGTGCATCGACCGGAGGGAAATATGGTTATCGACATCGGCGGCGGCACCAGCGATGTCGCTGTCATTTCCCTTTCCGCCATTGCCTACGGCGAGTCCGTGCGCGTGGCTGGAGACGAAATCGACGAGTCCATCGTCCGTTATATGCGGCTTCAACACCACCTTAATATCGGTGTCTTCGAGGGCGAACGCGTCAAAAAAGAAATAGGCAGTGCATTTCCGCAAGCGGGAACCCTGACCACCGAAGTCCGGGGATTGAATGTAAAAACCGGCGTCCCCATGTCCATCCCGATAAGTGATGAAGAAATCCGTGAAGCGCTCAAAGAACCACTGACCGCTATCATTACAGTCATCATGCGTGCCTTGGAAAAAATTCCGCCGGAACTTTCTGCGGATATTCACTCCAATGGCATATATCTTACAGGGGGCGGCGCCCTCATCCGCGGACTGGACAAGATGATCGAAGAAAAAACCACCTTGAAAGTCTTTATTCCCGAAGATCCTCTCCTCAGCATTGTCAAAGGAGCCGGAGCCATCCTCGATGACTTCGCCAACATGAAAAAGGTCTGTATCAATTAATTGGATTGCGGTAGAATTTTCTATCCCCTCGAATCTTTTTCGGGATTGCTATGAGTTCATCCCCCATTTGCCAGGAATGTAAAGCCCCGGTGAGCACCGCACCCACGGTGCTGGAATATCGCGGAGAAGAAATTTATCTGTTTGATCCGGTTATTTGCCAACCCTGTTTGCACAAGTTGTGTG
>PCTK01000212.1:0-909 GCA_002786505.1 Nitrospinae bacterium CG22_combo_CG10-13_8_21_14_all_47_10
TGGAAAAAAGAAAATGAATTTTATGCGATGGCCAGGAACCCGCAGGCCTGGTAACAGGCGTTGCAGTTGATGCACAAGTCCATATCAATATGCGCCGCGACTTTGCGGGTTCCCCCGGTGATCGCCCCTGTTGGGCACGGTTTGATGCATGCGCCACAGGCCACACAATCCTCTTCCTTGACCACGTACCGATAAAGGCCGACACAGCGGGCCGCGTCACAGACTTGATCGACGATGTGGCGTTCATACTCTTTGCGGAAATATTTCAATCCGGTCAAGATCGCCTTTGGCGCGGTTTCACCCAGTCCACACAAGGAAGTTTTGCTGATTTCCTCGCACAAGGATTGGAGCTTGTCGAGATCTTCAAGCTTGCCCCGGCCTTCGGCGATATCCGTCAATTTATTTTTTATCAGCGTCAGGCCAATCCGGCAGGGAGTACATTTGCCGCAGGTTTCGCCTTCGTTGAATCCGATAGAAAAAAGTGAGAGGTCAATCACACAAGCGGATTCATCGTAAGCCGCAAAACTGGCTTGACCCATTAACACGCCTGCGTCAATAAGGCTTTCATAATCCGTTGCGGTATCGGCCTTTTCCGGAGGGAGGAATCCGCCCGTTACACCACCAACGTGAATTACCTTGAGAGCTTTTTTCTTTTGAATGCCGCCACAATATTCATCAATGGCCTCCCCGAAGGTGGTTTTCATGTCCAGTTCCATCAAGCCGTTGTACTTGATGTTTCCGGAAATAGCCCAGACCTTGCAACCCTGGGCATTTTCATTACCCATTGCCGCATACCAGTCGGCGCCATTCTTGATGATCTTGGGAACTGTGGCCCAGGTTTCGGCGTTGTTCAGCACAGTTGGTTTACCCCACAACCCGGAATCGCAGGAGTGCGGGGGTTGCGCTTTC
>PCTK01000212.1:960-5349 GCA_002786505.1 Nitrospinae bacterium CG22_combo_CG10-13_8_21_14_all_47_10
CCGATAAAAGCCTCAAGCCCTTCATGCACCCGCACGTCAATGCTGAAATTCGACCCCATGATGTTGTTGCCGAGGAACCCCCTCTCTCGGGCTTGTTGGATAGCCTTGTTCAGCCGGCGGACCGCAATCGCGTAATCTGAGCGGGTGTAGATAATTCCTTCGGTGGCGCCGATGGCATAAGCTCCGATCAAGAGGCCTTCAAGAACCTGGTGAGTCGCGCCTTCCATAATACTGCGGTCCATATAAGAAGCCGGATTACCCTCGTCTCCATTGACCATGATATAGCGAGTGCCTTTTTCGTCCGTCGGGGCCTTGGCCGCCTTCTCCCACTTGGTAGCTGTGACAAACCCGCCGCCACCTTTGCCGCGTAACCCGGACTTCTTAACTTCCGCGATCACCTCATCGGGTTTCATTGAGGTCAGAACCTTTTTTAAAGATTCATAACCGCCTACTTTGATGTAATCGTCAATGTTTTCAGGGTCGATGGAGCCGCCGTGCTCCAATGCTACACGAGTCTGCTTGGCCAGGGTTTCGTAATAATCTTCTTTCGAGGCGGCCTTTTTAAATACCTTGCCGCCGACAATATGGTCGTTCAAAATGTTTTTGACCATCTCTGGTTTGACTTTCTCGTAAGTCACACGGTCTTCACCGGGAACATAAACATCCACCAGAACATCACGGCTACAATAGCCCCGGCACCCGACCTGGCCCATTTCACAGGTCCTTTCACCGAGGGTGGCGTTGGCTTGCATTTCGCCAATCTGCTTCTGAAACTCGTCATAAACTTTCTGACTCCCTTCAGCAATGCCACTCAGGCTCATGCAAACGGTAATTTTTATCTGGCCCTGTTTTTGAGCAACGGCCTGGCCCTGTTCTTCAACGACTTCCATGAACGATCTCCGTTATGCGAAAGTTTTTTCTGAAATATATAATTCGGTATCCGGCCTGGAAAACGGCTCCCGCCAGATTCATAAATGTCTCATAAAACGCAGGAAAATTCCAGCCATTCTAGTGACCCGAACGCGGATTGTCAATCCTTGCCTGTCACCTGATTTTGCAAGGCTTTGGACAGTTTTATAAAGGCCTTGTTTTCAACTTCCTACATCCTTGACAAAGTCCACCCTCAGAGCGTGCAGGGCTTTCATAACAAAGGGTTTGCCATGTTATCCAAAAAATCCTGCCTTTCCGGGAAAACTCGCAAAAGGTTCTACTTGCAACGGTTCTTCGCATGCTTGCCCACACAAACCTTGCAATGAATGTGAAAATTGAGGTTGATTGCCAGAGGACATGAAGATAGACTTGGGCCGTGCAAGATTATTAATCAATTGGCCTCCCCTATTTTAAAAGGCAGGCCTTTTTTATATGAAATGCTGATGATAAAAATAAATCAAAAACCCGATAATCCCTTTAAACACAAAACCGAATGCCTGATTCTCCTTTGCCCGGAAGAAAAAAAACCAGGCGGAATAGTGAAAGAGGTTGATGCGGCCCTCAACGGCACCATTGCTACCGCGTTTAAAAATAAACGTTTCACGGGAAAACTCAATCAGACCCTTTTGCTGAACTGTCGTGCTGGCCTGAAAGCCGATAACCTGGTCCTGGTCGGTGTTGGCAAAGCCAAAGAACTGACCGCCGAGATAATTTGCAAAGCTTCAGGGACAGCGGCGAATCTCGCGGAAAAATCAAACTTCAAATCCGCATCGGTTTATTTAAACGGCAGTTGCTTTGACCCTGCGGACTCCAATTACGGGGACTTTGCCGGGGCTGTTGCCGAAGGGGCAGGGCTGGCCCTGTACCATTTCGATGAATACAAATCCCGCGATGAAAAAGACGATCCGCAAAGCCGTTTGGAAACGCTGACACTTGTCCCGGCGACTAAAACTCCGCAGGCCGCTTTGGCGAAGTCCATCGTCCGGGCAGAGAAAATTGTCCGTGCCGTGCATGCGGCCAGGGATTTAGTATCGCATCCCGGCAACACCGCCACCCCGACTTATCTGGCGAACCATGCAAAAAAAATGGCCCGCAAATGCAAAATCACCTGCAAGGTGCTGGGCAAAAAGGAAATGGAAAAACTTGGCATGGGTGCCCTGCTCGGTGTTTCGCGCGGCAGTCATGAACCCCCGGCACTGATTGTGCTGGAGTATTTTGGTGCCGCTAAAAGTAAAGCCCCGACAGTCATAGTGGGAAAGGGCGTCACCTTCGACACCGGTGGCATCTCCCTCAAACCGGGAGCCAGTATGGACGAAATGAAGATGGATATGTCCGGTGCGGCGGCTACAATTTCTACCCTGCAAGCTGTTGCAGAGCTGAAATTAAAGATCAACGTTGTCGGCATTGTGGCCGCGGCAGAAAATATGCCCGATGGCCTGGCCATCAAACCCGGCGATATTTTGAAAAGCATGTCCGGCAAGACGATCGAAGTGCTCAATACCGATGCTGAAGGCCGACTGGTGCTGGCAGATGCATTGACCTATGCGCAACGTTATAAACCCAAAGAGGTGGTCGACCTTGCGACCCTGACAGGCGCTGTTATCATGGCCTTGGGGCACCAGGCCGCCGCCGTCATCGGCACCAATCCGGCAATGATCAAACAGTTGAAAGAATCCGGTAAAGCCACCGACGAACGGGTGTGGGAACTGCCTCTGTGGGAAGAATTTGATAAAGCGGTCAAAAGCGATATCGCCGATCTGAAAAATATCGCTTCACCAGGAGTCGGTGCAGGCAGTAGCATGGGCGCGGCGTTCCTCAAAGTATTCGCGGGTGACCAGCCTTGGGCCCATATCGATATCGCCGGCACCGCATGGGAATACGAAAAACCCTATATCCCAAAAGGCCCGTCCGGTTTCGGTGTGCGGCTCCTCATCCACTATTTGGAACACCATAAATATTAAGCTCTCATGACAAATGTCATCATTATTTTTATTCACCTGTTGGCGGCAGGGACTGCGTTGGGCAGTCTCCTCTATTGCCTGAAAGTCTACCTGCCAGTGGTCGAAAAAGGCCAGACGGAACGCGATGAAAATTCACCGGCTTATAAAATGCTCGACTTGCTTGCGCCCACTGTGTTCGCCAGTTTGCTCATCCTTATAGGGACAGGAGTTTACTACCTGCTGGAAAACTATTCGGCGCAAGTCGGACTCAAGCCCGGTTACTACAACCTGTTCGGGACCAAGATGGTGTTTGTGGCAGGTGCGTTTTTCACCAGCATGTATGTGACCTTCTCGCTAAGAATCCATATCTCCGATCTTGACCTGAGTCCGGAAAACAAAAAACGGGTGCCCGAAACTCTCAGGAAAATGATCGGCCTCAGCAAGATGACCATGTGGATGGTCGCTATCGCCCTGTTCCTAGGAATATGGCTGGCAAGGTATTAATGGGTGAGCCGCCAGCGCGCGGCTCTGGACATTAATAATGTCACCCCGACCAATGTCTGCCGGAAAATGTTAACCTGGACTTTAGGCTTGCCTTCCCTGGATGAGGGGGGACTGAGGGGATTTGATTTAGTGAGAATTTTTAAGTACCCTGAAAGTAGAATTCTTCTGGAGACCTGAGCATGAACGAAATGACCGAACAAACCCCGCCGGAACCCGAATCTTTAGATAACGAAATTGTGGCAGAGGAGGAAGAGAAAATTTTTGCGCCACAAAATGAGTTGCCGTTTCCAGAACAGGAAATTGATCTCAACGAAATTTTTCCCGAAGAAGAGAACGACCTCAACGAGTTATTCCCGGATGAAGAAACCAAAGTACTGCTGAAAAAAATCCAACGTAACAAAAAAGACCTGCACACCATGACCGGTCGCTTCGTTGACGACAACTGGACCGGAGATGGCCCCGCGATGGATGAGCAAGCCGGGACAAACGGGCCTCAAGCATCAACTGACGAAGGCGGCGTGAACCCCACTTATTAAAGTGCCCGTTCCTGGCAAGAACAGTTTGCAACCTGTAGTCAAGTAGCGACTTGACCCCGTAGCGATCTCAATGCGGCTTCTTCTCGGGCAGTTTTTCTTGAACGGGGACGAACTTTAACTTTAACGTCCACTTGTTGGTCGAATTTGTTCAGGATAGAAATGAGGCGATCCGCCGTAAAGCGTCCTAACTTAACATTGCGAATGAGGGAAAATTCACTTGCCTTCACTCCTGTAACCCCTTCAGCCTTCCGCACAGATAATTTCTGTTTATCAAGAATGTCAATGATTCTGGCGGCGAGAATACATTTCAATTGCTCGGTATCTGCATTGGGGTCGCCAAAATCTCGAAAGACATTGCCGCTACCCTGCACGACTTCTATTTTTTCATTCTTCTTCATTTTAAAAAGTCCTTTAATTCTTTCATCCTTTTTTTTATCAGGTCTATATCTTGCTTCGGGGTTTTAATGCCTGTTTTTGAT
>PCTK01000212.1:5429-5571 GCA_002786505.1 Nitrospinae bacterium CG22_combo_CG10-13_8_21_14_all_47_10
TTTGAGAGCGATTTCCAACACACCTGCACCAAGCCCTTTCATGGGCTTCGCGTTATCTGCTTTGGCTCCTTCTGCGGCTACGGTGAGCACACGCCTGATCTCTAGCCCGCATATTGCATGAAAAAAAGATAGCGAAAACCTT
>PCTK01000022.1:0-247 GCA_002786505.1 Nitrospinae bacterium CG22_combo_CG10-13_8_21_14_all_47_10
TTTGAAAAATACGGAGATGTTCCGTTATATTTTTCACATTACTACAATTTTTTGTTCATCTATAAAAGCCGGAAGATGGAAAACGACGATCAAATATTTTTGCAAATTGGCGGCAACATGGAAAAAGTTTCAGCCATGGTCGTGGACGTGAACGACCCGCTCACCCTCAATGAAAAATCTGACAACGAATATGCTTATATCAAAAATAAAGATAACCAGGTTGTCTGGAAACACGGGGATCCTGCAG
>PCTK01000022.1:313-5462 GCA_002786505.1 Nitrospinae bacterium CG22_combo_CG10-13_8_21_14_all_47_10
CAGTCAGAAACGGGGTTCTCTATATAGCCCTGCTTCTTTCCATCGGATTCGTGATGTCGCTGGACAGAATCCCCCAAAACCCGGAATGGTCACGCTTTGCGGACCAGCGCAGTTGGCTTGGCATCCCAAACTTTGGCGACATATTCTCCAACCTTCCTTTCATCGTTATTGGATTCATGGGACTGCGGTTTTTGTTTCGCCCCGGTGAAGGAAAGGCTTTTGAATTTTCCTGGGAGAAAGTAGCTCCAATGATTTTTTTTACCGGTGTCTTCCTGACCGGATTCGGCTCTGCCTGGTTTCATCTCAGCCCGGATAATTACCGGCTTGTTTGGGATCGACTGCCCATGACTCTGGCTTTCATGGGGTTATTCTGCCAGCTCATCAGCGATCATGTTTCTGCCCGTGCCGGATATATTCTGGCTTTTCCTCTTGCGGGTCTGGGAATGGTCAGTGTTATCTGGTGGTACTGGACGGAAGTAACGGGCACCGGAGATTTAAGGTTGTACTTATTGGTTCAGTTCACTCCCCTGCTTGCTGTTGTATTAATTCTTTTATTATTTCCCTCACGCTATTCACACGGCAATATGTACTGGGGGGTCTTGCTGTGTTATACATTAGCAAAAATATTTGAGCATTTTGACGCAGGGATTTTTGAAGCGCTGGGGTTTGTCAGTGGGCACAGCCTTAAACACCTTTTCGCCGCAGGGTCTGCAGGAATCATTTTTCAAATGCTGGCACACCGGCAAACTTCCAGCAGTAAAAGGGTGTAAAACAGTAAAAACCTTACCGATCTTATTTGAGGCAGGAGAAACAGGGTGAACGACAAAACATTAAGGGATGCGCTAAAAAAATTGAATAAAAAACCGGTGGCAAAATTTCCCGTTGCTGTTTCTGTTTTGCGGCAGGTTCCGTTTTTTACCGAAGTTTTTTCTGAAGATGAGGAAGTCCTGAAAAGACTCTCCCAACTGGCCGACTCAAGCAAAAAAGCCTACATTCGCTACAAGACCTTTAAATCTAAAGAAATTATTGTCCAGCAAGGGGATGTTGAAAATACCGTTTTCTGGCTGTTAAAAGGTATCGCCCATATTCGCTCCGGAAACCGGACCCTCGCGCATATCAAACCTGTCACTTGCTTTGGCGAGTTGGCAGTTGTGGCTTCCATGGGCCGGACGGCCACGGTGGAAGTGCCCGAAGACCAAAATGCTGAAGTGGTCGAAATTGACTGGAACATTAGTGAGCAGGACCATGATTTAAAGGATCGCTTCCTTGAACTGCTCTTGAAAAGTACAGCGGATAAATTAAAAACCGATTACGTCGTTTCCATCAAAATGTGGCAGGGTGCTCGCGACCTGTATGCCTCCTGCAAAAAAAGGGTTCAGGAGCTCGAGGCTGAAAATGCAAAACTGAAATTGCTGAATAATGCATTGCAGAAAAAGCTGGCCCCATAAGAAAAGGTCTTCCATTTAGCTTCAGGTCTCCTGTTAACGAGCATGTATTGCCTATTTTCTAAATGGATGGCACAATCATTTTATGGGCTCTCTATGGAAAATCGGGGTTTCTAATTTTGTGTCCCTCTTTTTATTGGTGACCGGGCTGGCATTTGGTGGAACAGATAAAATTCCCCTCGCGCCAGACACTATCTTCGCAAAACCAGACCCTGCACCCGTCATCCGTTTGCCGGTCTGGCCACCTCCTGCCAAAATCAAGCCTCTTGACCTGGGTTCGATAATTTCTACAAACAGGGTGGAAGATCTTTCGGTTTCCCCCGCCACAGGCGAACAATTGTTCAACGCCATTGAGGCGGGAGACCTGGAAGGCGCGGAACGCCTGCTCATCGGGTTAGACATCAATATGCAGGACAAGCGCGGCATAACACCCCTGTACAAGTCGGTTTTTCATAATCGGTTAAGTCTGGTTCATTTTTTATTGGATAATGGCGCAAATGTAAACCTCCCCGATCACGAAGGCCTTGGCCCTCTGCATATCGCGGCAATTGAAGACCTCGATAAACTTGTGCCCGTTCTCCTCCATCAGGGTGCGGAACTTGAAGGCAAAGATAGTTATGGCTACACCCCCCTTCATCTGGCCGCCGATCAGGGCAGTTTCAAAGCCGCCCTGGCGCTTATCGAGCAAGGGGCCAATGTGAACAATCGCTCTGATTGGGAAAACACCCCCCTGCACGCGGCCACCGCCCAGGGGAACAGGAAGCTCATTAAACTTTTAATCGAAAACGGTTCCGATATTGGCGCCAAAGACCGGTTGGGTCGCTCGGCCTTGCATTGGGTGGCAGAAAAGGGTTATCTGAGTATCGCCCATTTTTTGATCAATAAAGGAGCATCCATCA
The DNA here is from genome assembly GCA_002786505.1 of Nitrospinae bacterium CG22_combo_CG10-13_8_21_14_all_47_10. Classification (GTDB taxonomy): domain Bacteria; phylum Nitrospinota; class Nitrospinia; order Nitrospinales; family VA-1; genus LS-NOB. The sequence goes on from PCTK01000022.1 coordinate 2,658, forward strand.
ACCTTCAGGATAATGATGGACACACGCCCCTTCATGAAGCGGCAAGATGGGATCAGCAGAAAATGGCCAAACTTTTCCTGATCCACGGCGCAGACGCAAATGCAAAAGGTGCTGACGGTAGAAATCCCCTGCATATTGCAATCGCCAATGGAAATATGGATATTGCCGACTTGCTGAAACAATTCGGCGCTAAATTGTAACGAACCCGTGAAATGATTAAAAACCTCATTTTAACCACGTCACCCTTGACCATTAAAAAATATTCAATTTGTCTACTGCTGTTCCTCGTTGTTTCCAGCAGTTCCCTGCTTGCCATGAAATACATTCTCTGGGCCATGTTCCTATGGGGTGGGGGAGGGGCCATCGGGTTAGCCCTGGTCTTTACCGGAATCTATGTAGGAGGATTTTTTGCCGTCACTAAAAAATGGATCGGATATAAACAGCATGTTTCTCTTAAAGGTCTGAAATGGATTTGGCTTCTGGGTTTCTTGCAGTTAGCCGTTTTGGGAATTCTTTATCACCTGTTACCACAATTTTTTCCCCCTGCCATTGCCAAGTTTTTCTTCGCCTGAATCTGAAAGGATTCACAAAAAGTCCTTCCCGGCAACCTGGTTTTATCAGGCATTAGGTTCATTACCTTCCTCCTCAACAGGAATCAGTGCGTAACTCGACCCACACCCCTGCCCTTGGCCGGTCATCACCATCTTGTTATAGTGGCTTTTTAAAGCCTGCTTTTCCGTGTAGTCCGCCGCATAAGAATCGGCAAAAAACAAAACCGCATTTACAACCGCTATGGGCGGGACAAAGAAACCGCCGACACCCAAAACAAAATCCCGGATGTTTCTAGCTGTGGAATCTTTGGATTCCAGTTTCTGCAGTCTCGTCCGCGCTACCCCCAGTTCCTTTTCCAGTCTTGAACAATTGGCCGTCTCATTTTCATAAGAGGCAACCATGACCTGGCCTGCCGCACACCCATAAAATGGGATTATTAGCATAAGCATCACCACAGGCAGGTGTTTACCCTTGCCAAAAAGTCGGGAAAAATAATGTGAAAAAAATTCCCGAATAATTAGAAATAAAAAATTCCTCCCTGCAATACCCGTTGGCATAGCACTCACCTGATCTTGAGCTCATTAAAGTTTCTCCTCATTTTCTGTTTTCTGTTTTCTGTCGCCCTGAAAATGGAAGACCCCACATGTTTTGAATAACCAGAACTAAAGAGCAAAATGAATACCAACAACACAGGAAAAGATAATTTATTTTAAATCAATGAGTTAAGGAGTGGTTTTTTAGGAGGTTTGAAAAGATGAAAATCAAGCCCAGGGGAAACAAGGCAACAGGCCTGCGATAACAATAAGATCAAAAATTTTATCGTTGTTATTATTTTTTATAAATTTACAAAAGACGAGAGCGCCTGTTGTTGCTGACTAACACACCTGTGAGTGAGGGGGAACTTTCTTTAAAATTTGGCAACATCTGTGCCAAAAAAGGGGAGGGTCACCTGGGCTTGCATTGGGCTTCGAGCAATTTAAAGTCTAATTTTGCAATATCGATCTGATCAATATTGGTTTCACAATCTTTAGCTTTTATAAAAATATCACCCTCGGAATCAATACGAAAAACCATCGGGCTCTTTTCATGTATGCCAACTGCGGTAAATTCCTGGCGGAGGCCATTACTTACTGTTATTTTTATTTCCCCCTTCTTTGAGTCATGAAGTTTGTCCGCGATTTCCTGACCACAAGGAAGGTGCGATCCCTGATTAAACCAATACACCGTACAGCCCAGGTAAACCTGATCCAGCGCCCCTATAATGGAAGGCGCTATTTTACCGCTGGGAAGGCTACCATCCTCTTTGACCAGAACCGCCCAGGCAATTACCATCCCTGCCAACACCACCATAATGGTGAGTACCGGCGAACTCTTCTTTTTCGGAGGAGTTCTAGGAGCAGGTTGCTCTGCGCTTCTTTTCCGACGCCTTGAGGGGCCTTCCGTTTCTCTACTTCTACGAGCCATGGTAACCGGTTCAAAAATGGGAATCGGGGTACACCGGGGCCAGGGCCTTCTATTCTTACCAAAAGCAAATTCTCCCCGGTGCTTGTCCTGCTTATAATAATCTATTCTCCAATATTATGAAATATCGGCAGGTATTATTTCTGCCCGATATGTCTCGCCTTAGTCCCAAAATGAAAATAAATTTAGATACTGACGTAAAAAAATTTGTTTTTTTGGGGCTTGCAGAAAACCCGCAAAAATGAAAAACCCGGAAATGCATTGGATTATCGCATATTACCCAGATTATATCTGGAGGATGGATTTGGCATAGGCCTTGCTTTTGAATGAGTAAGGAATTTCTTTTCTCTGCGTCTAATAAATAAGAAAGGAGACTTCCAGATTATGAATACTGTTAACTTAAAACTCATGAAAGCGTCACTCAATAAATCCCTCGCCACAAAAAACGAGCATATTCCGAGTAACTTTTTTGATCCCATTGCAAGAAAACAGAGTAAACTTAGAGTAGCCATTCTGCTTGTAGATTGTTTGAATTCCTATATCAGAAACCCACTGTTTCACGGCAAACCTGTCGTCAGGAGGTCACCATGAAAGGAATGAACAAACCAGAGATCAACATCCAGGGAAGAAACTCCATACCCTCCAGGAGGATTAGTCTGCGCACGAAAAAATATCTGAAAATAATGCGCCAAAGGGAAGTGGACGCCATGGTAGAGTTTACCCGCAACCAGTTGATGGATCGCTATGACGGCTGAAAAAAATGCGGCATTAAAAATCCAACTTTTACCATTG
>PCTK01000083.1 GCA_002786505.1 Nitrospinae bacterium CG22_combo_CG10-13_8_21_14_all_47_10
TACTTCATGGGCGACCGCAAACGGATTTCCACCCACCCCCAGGCGTGACCCGGATGACGCTGGATCCAGAGAAAAAATACTTCATGCGAGACCACTCAATTCCAGCCAGAAAGAGCTATTGCTAACGGCCCCACGGCTAAGCCGCAGGGCGGTAACGGTTTTCCAGGTTTTGCACTCCCCTCGCCAATAGAAGGGTGAGAAGCAGGTAGGTCAGGGCCACATAGGTATAAGTCTCAAAATAATTGAAGTGTTTGGTGGCATATTCGTTACCGACCCGAAGGATGTCGGAAATGGCAAGAACAGAAACCAGACTGGTGTCTTTCAACATTCCCAGAGTCTGATTACCGATAGCGGGAATAATAGTACGTAAAGCCTGTGGCAGGATAACCTGGAACATGGCCTGTTTTTCATTCATGCCGAGACTACGGGCGGCCTCACCCTGTTCTTTCGGGATCGCTTCGATGCCGGCCCGAAACACATCAGCCATGTAGGCGCCATAACTAAAGCCGAACCCCGCCACGGCCGCGACCAGTGCCGGCATATGGACGAACTCCCCCAGAGCATAATAAATATAAAATAAAAGCACCAGCAGAGGAACGCCGCGCAATACTTCGGTATAAAAAGAAACCGGGACTCGGATGAAAGCCTTGTCTGAGAGTTTGCCGAGACCCACCAGCAGGCCAACAACGATAGCGCTGGCACTACCCAGCAGGGTAACCAGAAGCGTGTAAAAAACTCCGGAAGGCAGAAGGGAAAGTAATTCTATATAGCCGCCAGACTGTTCCCTGGCCATGAATGCTTCTTTTGCGGGAAGATATAACAGAAACAGGAAACTTATCAGAACCGCAAGGTTCCAGGCCCAAGGCTGGGGGTGGGACTTAATTTGGGAAGGAGATGAGTTTGGCATTAGTTTATTTATGTTTTATTTTTATCCAGGGAGAATTTATATAAAATAACATCCCCCCGTTCATCTATTCTCTCATAACTCTCAAGAACATAATAACGAATAAATAGCGAAAATATTTATGAGAGGATAGCAGTTCAGTTAGGGGAAAATCGATTTACTTAATCCAACTTAATTATTTTGGATAAAACTATCAAAATTTAACAGAAAATAGTATCATTGTTATTATTCATGGTAAAAATATACGTTTAATCCTCTGAAATTTTAGGGCTTGCTTATTTTTTTGCTGTTTACTAGCACCCTACTTAATAAAAATGGCGAAAACTAGCAAACTTCTATTAAAAATTCCTAAATACTATAGAAATGGTCACTTACAACCCATTTAATCCAAATTCAACTGTAACTCCCACTTTATTTGCAGGCCGTTCAGACCAAACTCTTCAAATTATCAGTAAGCTTGCCCAGGTGAAAAGAGGGATGTCATCCAATTTCATTTTTCACGGAGAAAGAGGAATAGGGAAAACAGCCTTGGCAAGGTCAATTCTTCATATTGCGGAATCCAAGAATCAGAGATCAGAAAATTTAAATTTTCTTACAAGTTATTACTCTGTTGAAAAGGGCCAACATTTCAGAACAGTTTTGCAGGCTGTTTTGAACCAGTTGACCGACAAACTACCTAAGCCCTCAATTGAACGGTTGACAGACAGATTAGGGGACTTATTTAAAAGAGGAAAGTTTTCTTTTGGGGCATTCGGAATGAATGTTGCGGTAGATTCGGGGCAAATGGGCTTCCCGTTAGACGAAGATAACATCGAACAGCATTTTAAAGACCAAGTTGTTTCAGTTTTAACAAATATTTTGTTAGGACTCAAAGAAGTAGAGAAACAAAAAAAATATGATGGGCTGTTAATAGTTTTGGATGAAATCCATAATGCGAAGGATATTCAGGGAATTGCCCAGTTAATAAGGAGCATAACCACTACCCTGGATATGAACGACCTGGGAAATATTTCGTTCATTATTATTGGGTACAGTGAAGCCATTCAAAGCTTTTTTGAGGGCGACCCTTCGGCCAGAAGAAGCTTTGACTCAATTTCCCTAACAGGAATGCCGCATGAAGAAGCTAAAGAAGTTTTAACCAAAGGATTTGACGAAGCCAGGATAGGGTATGATAAAAAAATACTGGATGAAAAAGTTAAGCTTGCTGGCGGATACCCTCATTCACTGCAGGTTCTTGGACATAATTTAATAGAAGTTGATACGGATAACTATATAGGTGTCGATGATTGGGGAGAAGCAATCGGAGAAGCGGCCCGAGAACTTCAAGATAAGGAATTTTTAAATTTATATAATTTTAAGGGTAAGCAGAAACTCCGGGAAGAAATATTGAATATTCTGGCTTGGGCTATGGTTCCCGTTCCTAAATCAATTTTGGCTAAAGAATTTCCAAGTAATATCCATTCTAAATCCTGTTTGCCCGAGCTAAAGAAATCTGGAGCTGTAAAGGAAGATCCTGAAACAGGCAACCTTTCTTTGCATTCTAGTTTATTTCGGTCAGCTATATTTTTTCATACGGTTAACAAATCTAGTTTTATAAAAAACGAAAAATGGTGGGAAATATGCCAAAGAATAACAAAAAGATTAAAACCAGATGAGATAGAAGGGTAGAGTTTTTATTCCGGCACCTGGGCGGCCTGACCGAGATCCCACTTCTGATGTAGCCGGGCGACCGTTCCGTTTTTTAAAACCTCCTGCAAGGCGATATTAATCCGGGTTTTCAGTTCAGTATCTTCTTTGCGAAAAACAATAGCGTAATTTTCGTTGGTCAAGATTTCGCCGACCATTTTTATTTTTTCAAACACAGGTTTGTTCTGGTTCTGGTAGAAAAGAGTTCCTGTGCTTTCCCCCAGTACGGCGTCAATTTCTCCGTTGATGAGGTCGGCCACGGCGTGGCCGTACATTTGATAACCTTTTTTGCGGATAGAAGGCTCTTTTTCCAGAAAGAAATAAGCGGTGGTTCCAATTTGGGCGCCAATCAAAAAATTATTTTTTTTTGCGTCTTCCAATGAGTCGATGCCTTCCTGATCTTTTCGAATCACCAGAGCAAGACCGCTTTTAAGATAAGGTTCGCTGAAGGCCATGCGTTCCTTGCGTTCTTCCAGAACAGTAACAGAGCTGATCACCATATCGAATTTCTGCGTGATGAGTCCGCCAAACAACCCGGCCCATTCGACATTGACAAATTGAATCGGAATCCCGGCCTGTTTCGCCACGGCCTGCATGAGGTCAGGTTCGAACCCGGTTATCGTATTGCCGACACTCATGAAAGACATGGGAACAAGCGTGGCATCGGTTGCAACCAGATAGGTTTTACCCGGTGGAACGGTGTCGCAACCGGCGACTAACAAAACTGTGATGAAAAAAGTTGTCAGGTATCTTTTAATTTTAGAGTTCATTTTTTCCAGGTAAAAAAACATCGGAGGCTGAGAACAAAACCTGAACCGGGTCGCCAATGGAAAATCGGGGGCCGTGGGTTTTGCGGTGTTGGGTTGAAAGAGTCAGCATTTGTCCGCCAGAAAGTTCAAGTTGATAGCGGGAATGACTGCCAAAAAAGTGAATTCCACGCAGGGTCCCCCGCAAAATGTTGAAGGGCTCCGTTGCAGGTCGGCCCGTATCGAAAAATATCTTTTCCGGGCGGACGTAACAGGTGATGTTTTGGTGTTCCGTTGCAGGAAATTCAGAATTACATTGGATATATCCAGCGTCGCCTAATGATACTGTTATCTGGTTCCCGGTTTTTTGCTCCACCTTGCCGGTAAGTTTATTCACTTCCCCGAGAAATTCGGTGATGAAAGCGGTCTCGGGCTTTTCATATAATTCAGTGGGTGTGCCGACTTGTTGCAGGCAACCTTTGTCCATGATTCCCATGCGGGTCGCGAGACTCATTGCTTCTTCCTGATCGTGGGTAACAAACAGGAATGTGATGCCCAACGTCCTCTGCATTTCGACCAGTTCGTCCCGGAGGTGCTGACGCAGGCTGAGGTCGAGCGCCGAGAGGGGTTCATCAAGTAAAAGGATTTTTGGCCGGTTGATGACAGCACGGGCCAGGGCCACTCGTTGCGCTTCGCCGCCACTGATCTGCCCAGGGTAAACGTCACGCAGGGATTGAAGATGGGTGATATCCAAAAGTTCATCGACCCTTTTGGCGATTTCGGATTCAGGATGTTTGCGGATGCGGGGTCCGACCGCGATATTATCGTAAACGCTCATGTGCGGAAACAAGGCATAGTTTTGAAAGATCAAGCCTACTGGTCTTTTTTCAATGGGTAGGGAGCCGACATCCTGCCCTTCAATGGCAATGGTTCCGCTGTCGGGTTTCACAAATCCGGCAATCATTCGCAACAAAGTGGTTTTTCCACAACCACTCCTTCCCAGCAGGGTGAAACGCTCACCGGCCGCGATCTCCAGTGAAACATTTTTCACCACGGGATTGCCATCAAAAGATTTGCTGATGGAGTCCAGTTTGACCATTTTAATTTTTCTCAAACTTATGAAAGAGTTGCAACATGAGTGCATTTTATATAAATTCCAGCATGAATCCAGATAATAAGGAGAGAGAATGCGGGTACTGGTAATAGGGGGAGGGGGAAGAGAGCACGCACTGGTCTGGAAAATCAGACAGAGCCCGAAAGTCACTGATATCTATTGCGCACCGGGCAATGCCGGGACTGCTGAGATCGCTAAAAATGTACCGATACCTGCGGATCAAATCGATCAGCTTTTAGAGTTCGCCGAGAAAAATGACATTGGACTCACGGTGGTAGGGCCGGAACAACCGCTGGTGATGGGCATCGTTGACCGGTTTGAGGAAAAAGGACTGCGCGTTTTTGGTCCGACTGCCCGCGCCGCAGAGTTGGAGGGGAGCAAAGCTTTTTCCAAAGACATCATGAAAAAATACGGCCTGCCAACCGCGGAATACAAAACATTCGCTTCTCATGAGCTGGCCCAAAGATATTTTGATAAGGAAACCGGGCCTATGGTCGTCAAGGCGAGTGGACTGGCGGCAGGCAAAGGTGTCATCCTCTGCCGCAATGCGGAAGAGGGGTTGAAGGCGGTAGACACGATTATGAAAGACAAGTCGTTCGGTGAGGCAGGCGACCAGGTGGTCATTGAGGAGTTTCTCGAAGGGCAGGAAGTTTCGGTGCTGGCATTTTCCGACGGCAACACTGTGCTCCTCATGGATTCCGCGCAGGATCATAAAGCCGCATGGGACGGGGACCAAGGGCCCAATACCGGCGGTATGGGCGCTTATTCTCCGGCTCCGGTGTTCACTGATATTATGCGCCAGAAGGTGCGTGATAAAATTATGCTCCCTCTGGTTCGCGCCATGAAGAGCGAAGGTCGGCCTTATAAGGGAATCCTGTACGCCGGGCTGATGCTCACCACGATGGGACCAAAGATCCTCGAGTTTAACGCCCGCTTCGGGGACCCGGAAACGCAACCGCTTCTTGTTCGCATGGCAAGTGATATTGTCCCTCTCTTTGAAGCTTGCATTGACGGCACCCTCGATCAATGTGAGTTGGAGTGGAA
>PCTK01000032.1:0-5090 GCA_002786505.1 Nitrospinae bacterium CG22_combo_CG10-13_8_21_14_all_47_10
AGCGGTTCACTCATGCAAAGATGCGCCGGGCTAATAATATTACCGCTGGTCGCATTTACCATAATGTCATCCAAAAGGAACGGAAAGGGGAGTACCTGGGTGCTACCGTTCAGGTGATCCCGCACATTACGGATGAGATCAAAAATCATGTCCGCTCGGTTGCAAGTGGGGTGGATGTTGTGATTTGTGAAATCGGTGGAACGGTTGGTGATATTGAAAGTCTGCCTTTTCTGGAGGCCATCCGACAATTTCGCTTTGATGTCAAACCTAAAGACATTCTTTATGTTCACCTGACTCTCGTGCCATATATAAAAACCTCCGATGAACTGAAGACCAAACCCACCCAGCACAGTGTTCAGAAACTCAGGGAAATTGGTATTCAGCCGGATATCCTGCTCTGCCGCACGGAACGAAAACTTTCTAAGGCCATCAAAGATAAAATTGCCCTGTTTTGTAGTGTCGATAGCAACTCCGTCATCACCGCTATGGATGTTGCTTCCATTTATGAAGTTCCCCTCAGTTTTGAAAAGGAAGGGTTGTGTGAAATCATCTTGAAAAAATTAGGGTTGAAGGCCAAACAGCCGAACCTGGAACGATGGGAGAAGATCAACCAGATTTTGAAAAAACCTCAACACGAGGTAAAAATTGGTATTGTTGGCAAATATCTGGACTTGAAGGAGTCCTATAAAAGCCTCACAGAAGCATTGATTCATGGCGGAATTGGTAACAATTCACGTGTGGTTTTTGACTGGGTGGACGCGGAAGACCTGGAAAAAGAGGGGGGGCTGGAACTGCTGAAGAAGTGTGATGGGATCCTGGTTCCCGGAGGATTTGGCGACCGGGGTATTGAGGGTAAGATCAAAGCGGTACAGTATTCACGGGAAAACAAGGTGCCTTATTTCGGGATTTGCCTCGGCATGCATTGTGCCGCGATTGAATTCGCCCGGAATGTGGCCAACTTAAAAAACGCCAATAGCTCCGAGTTTTCGACTACATCTCCCTACCTGGTTATCGATTTCCTCCCTGATCAGGATTCCGCGGGAGACAAGGGCGGAACCATGCGCTTGGGCGAATATCCCTGTCAATTAAGAAAAAACTCCAATGCCTATAGAGCGTATGGAAAAAGAGTAATTGAAGAGCGGCACCGGCATCGTTATGAATTTAATAATATGTACCGCATCCAAATGGAAGAGGCTGGTTTGGTGTTCAGCGGCTTGTCACCCAATGGTAACCTTGTAGAGATTATCGAATTGAAGGACCACCCCTGGTTTCTTGCGGGTCAGTTTCACCCCGAATTTAAATCCTCTCCGATGAACCCCCACCCACTGTTCCGGGATTTCATCTATTCATCCCTGAAGCACAGGAACGATCATCGCAATTGATTCTTGAATGAATTATGCCATTGGCATATTGTAGCGTTCTTTATATTTTTTCATTCTTTGTAACGTCTTTTCTTTTTTGTCGTGCTTGTTGATTCTGAGCCAGTCAATGGCGAGTTTTTCCGCAATAACTTTCCCCACCATTTCGTTTTCCCAATAACCTGTATGGCTTGCCGGGTTCCAGCCAGTGAGCAGGGAACCGACAGAAACGTTCAAATCGGCGGCCACCGCATTTTTACAATAGGTGTTCACCGGGCGGATGGGGTATCCAACAATATCGTCTTCATCGAACAGGTTGATCCAGACTCCATTGGGGTCTTTAACTTTTTGCGGTTTGAAATTTGAGAATGGATTGGATGGGGACTGGTGATTATAAAACCGATTCGCATACAGCGCGATAGGGCTACCCAGAGTGAAAAAGTTTGAGAAAGTGAGTCGATGTTTTGATTCGAGAATCTCTCTCTTGTCGTATAAATAGTCTGACAGAACCACTGTCCCCAGACTGTGGGAGACAACAGTGAACAGCGTGTTCTGGTCAGGGTTTGTATCGCTAGACAGGTTTTGCACCTGATCCTCAATCCGGTTCTGGATAGCATTGTACTGCGAATAAATATCCGAAACCTTGCCTTTGAAATAAGAGATGGCATCACCGAGATAATCCACAAAGAATTTTCGTGCCTTAATCCAATCGACACTGGTGTCGGAGTCGTTGAACATCCTGTCTTTGAGAGTGTCTTGGCCTTTTTGAGTGATGTCTGCCCAGAGACCTTCTCTAAAAATCAAGGCGTCGTCCTGTCCTTCCAATCCTCCTTGCCCCATATGCTGGAGAGCTTTTTTGAAATTGGATTTTAAATTGTCCTGCATGTCACGGCTGAACCCTGTTTTCTGATCCCCAATACCATGTACGATGAAAATGGCTAACCGCTTGTCCATAATAGGCCTCCAAAAATTAAGTTTATTGTTTTATGTGCCCGCAGACATTGTTCAAGGGTTTCATTTGCTCTTCCTTGAAACATAGAAACAAAAATCATAAATAATTCTTCCGAGACTTATGACAAGGGCATGCCATAGCGTTCTTTGATTGCTTCACCCCCTTAATTTTCTAAATGCCCTCCTCGATTAGCATTCCGGGGATATTAGCAGGTTGCTGAAAAAACTCTCTCTTTTCCCGTCATTCCCGCGCAGGCGGGAATCCAGTGTTTTCAAGGGTAGAGATTACCCGTTCCGGGCACGAAAGCCAAGGTGAAATACCACGTCTTCGCTGACGCTCAGAATGACATGCGAAAGAGTTTTTCAGCAACCTGTTAGCACAGCGCACGGATGATATCACGCTTGCCAATGATACCGACCAGTTTATCGCCATCCAGAACGGGTAGGGTGTGGACATCTTTTTCAGCCATCAAAGTGGTGATTTCGTTGAGGTCGGTGTCGGGGGAAACGGTGATAGGATTTTTGTGATAGATATCTTCAATTTTGGAGCCGGTTAATTTTTTCACATCGTCTTCGAATTTCTTTTCACTGTCCAGGAATAAGACGGCATCAAACAGGGCGATGACGGTAGGGATGTGAAGGTTCTTGTTCTGTTCAATCAAATCTCCCTGGGTGACCACACCGATAACTTTTCCTGCGTCATCAAGAACGGGAACACCATTAAAATGGTTTTCGATAAACAGCTTCGAAAGGTCGCTGATGGGCTGGTCCTTTTTTACTGTTACCACATCCAATGTCATGATATCGCGTGCCGTTTTCATTTAATTCTCCGTTTCCGTAAGGTTCAACCCTGCTTTTTTAGATCAGATACTTTTCTTAGCTGGTCTATTCCCTCTAGTGAAGGGCGAGGTGTTATGGGTGTGTTTTTAATTTTTCTGATGGGTCTTTTATTTGTCTTGCTGAACAAGTTTTTGAAAAACTCAACAATTGTTATCAGAAAATCGATGAAGTTCTCCAGGAATTTGAATGGCAATTCCTTTTGCATTTTATAAGTGGTATAAACGACCATAAAAATCAAGATTATATTAGGGATCCATACAGAGGTGTAGGAATGAATTTTGCCAATTCTTCCCAGGTTCTGGGTCATAATGAGTGCGACGTAATAAACCATTATAACAGCCACGGTGATTCCAAAACTGCCTGATTTGCCCGAACGGCTTGATTTGATGCCCAGGGGAGCACCCAGAAATGCGAATAGCAGGCAAGTGAAGGGAATTGAAAATTTTTTGCTCAATTCAACTTCCGGCCCAAAGGTGGGGAGCCCTTTTATTTTCATATCCCTGATTTTTTCTTTGATTTTTGAGTACGACAACTCCCTGTTCCCAACAAGGGCCTCCTTCTCCAGCCTTTCGGTATCCGGGAGGCTGAGGTTGATGTCATAACGGTCAAAATTCAAAGTCTGGTAGTCGCCTCTTTCATTGCTCAGTTCATGGATGGTTCCATTGTTGAGCTTAAGTTGAATTTTAAGAGTTTCTGGATTTGGAAAGATGACTCCCTGCTCCGAAGTGATAATTTGCGGAGCTTCACTATTAGTGGTATCGGCAATGAATACACCTTTGAGTAATGAATTTTCCTGGTGTTCTTTAACGAGAAGAATCAGGTTTTTGAAGTCCCGGTTGAAGACGTTAGGCTGGATGTCTACATTGGCGCGGTTTTTAATAATGTCATAAACCAGGACTTTGTAGGACTGGTTGCCCCAGGGCAGAGCCCAGAACATCACAATATTGGCTAGAAAGTATGCGAACAATGAAAAATATAGAACGGGTTTCATCAGTTCCAGAAAACTCCAGTTGCAGGACTTCATGGCAACCCACTCATTGCTGGCTGAAAACTGGTTGAATGTGACAACAGAGGCCATAAGGACTGCCATGGGGATGGTGATGGCAAAAAAAGCAGGCGAAATATAGATCATCATCCTCACAATTTCCATGAAAGAAACGCCGCGATTGACGATCATTTCAGCCATGAAAAGGAATTTATCCAGATAAAGGATCATTGTCATGGCGAAGATACTGATCAGGAATATCTTCAATAATTCCCTGAGTATATATTTGTCAATGGTCTTGAAAAACATGGGATTGCTTTTGAGCAATGCAAAAAAGGCTGGAATTATTGTGAAAGAAACGAAGGGTTTCTTTTTATAAACCCTGACATTATACTACATCCCGACTTCTGGATTACACCTTAGCCTTTTATTTTTAATGCGCAAACCACCCACAAATTATCTGCATAAAAGGTTACCTCCATGGTTAAAGACCCGGCTTCCGGGAACCCGCAAATTTTTCCAGTTAAAATCCCTTTTAAAAGAGAGCGGATTGCACACGGTTTGCGAGTCGGCATCGTGTCCTAATATTGGGACCTGCTGGTCTGCGGGTACTTTGACCTTTATGATTCTGGGAGATACCTGTACCCGGGCCTGCCGGTTTTGTGATGTCCCCACGGGCAATTTGAACCGACCGGACCCTGATGAGCCGGATAAGGTTGCTCTGTCGCTTTCGCGGTTGGATTTAAAATTTGCAGTCATTACCTCTGTGGATCGTGACGACCTGCCAGACGGTGGGGCAGGGCATTGGGTTAAAACCATTTTGTCTATCAGAGGTCAATGTCCGGAAATAAAAATTGAGGCGCTGATTCCAGATTTCCAAGGCAACGCGGAACTCATCCGCCAGGTATGCGGAGCCCGGCCCGATGTGCTGGCCCATAATTTAGAGACGGTCGCGT
>PCTK01000032.1:5104-5368 GCA_002786505.1 Nitrospinae bacterium CG22_combo_CG10-13_8_21_14_all_47_10
GTACGCCCGCAATGCCGCTACGAATGGTCTTTGAAAACCTTGAAAATAGCGGCAGAAACCAAAGGGGTTATTGCAAAGAGCGGGCTTATGCTGGGCCTGGGAGAGAAAAGGGAAGAGGTGATTCAATCCATGAGGGATCTTGTCGGAGCAGGGTGTCAAATACTTTCAATGGGGCAGTACCTCAGACCTTCTCCGGTTCACATGGAAGTCGTGGAGTTCATTCATCCCGATCAGTTTGCAGAATATAAGGAGATTGGCGAATCT
>PCTK01000032.1:5391-7509 GCA_002786505.1 Nitrospinae bacterium CG22_combo_CG10-13_8_21_14_all_47_10
AGGGCCTCTTGTGCGGAGTTCCTATCTGGCGGACCAGCAAGCTAGCGCAGGAGGTTTGGAATGAATTTCCTGCGTTCAATAAATAGTCCCCTATTTTTTATGTTCCGCGATAGCTTTTTCTATAAGCCTGACGAACACATCCGGTTGCTGGGGCTTGATGATGTATTCGTTGGCCCCCAAAGCACATCCAAGTTCTATGTCAACCGTTGATTTGTAGGAGGCAGTAAAAATGATGATGACGACATGATCCCAATCCGGGTTGGCTCTAACCAGTTTGCATAGCTCAAACCCATCCATCTCGGGCATCAAAATATCTGAGATGATCATATCGGGCAACGATTCTTTTATCATGTCCAGAGCAACCTTACCATTCGGGGCGGTTGTTACTACATGCCCTTTTCCCTCCAGGAGGGATTGCAATAGTACCCTGGTATCCCCGTTATCATCGGTAACTAATATATTCATAAAATTTGAGTAACCAATCCCAATTTCTATTTCAGGGTGGTAGACTCGGCCTTGTTCAGTCTATAAAAACCCATTTATCACTCGCCTTAATATAAGTCGCAATAAGTGATATGCCAGGTTTTGGGATAATTTTTTTCCAGGAAATCTGTGATAGATTGAAATGGGCAATGTAAATGATTCATAGAATTCCTGGCGAATTCCCGGAATTATAAAATATTATGATTGAGGAAAAATAAATACCCGATTGGATGTACCGGTTTTAGTAATCCCAATACCGTATGGTGAATATCATAAGGATAGGATACAGTTCGAGCCGCCCCGCCAGCATTCCAAAGCAAAGAATCCATTTTGCTGAATCAGGAAGAGATTGAAAGTTTCCCGCAGGGCCTATGATATCGCCCAAACCCGGCCCTACATTACCGATGGTTGTTGCCGCGGCGCTGACGGAGGTTATGAAATCCAGGTTGAGCGCAGAGAGTGCCAGTGCAAGGCCGCAGGCGACAAAAATATAAAAACAAAAAAAGATCGTGACCGATTCCCTGATTTCCTGGGTAACAACTTCCTGATTGAATTTGGGACTGGCAACCAATGTAGGGTTGATAAGTTGGCGGAACCGCATTTGAATTAATTTGAAAATTATTTGAAAGCGAAAAAATTTTATTCCACCTGAGGTTGAGCCCGAACAACCACCAACAAAAGTAAGAAGGAAGAAGGTCCCGAAAGCCATTGTTCCCCATACACTGTAATCAGTTGTAGTGAATCCGGTAGTGGTGACAATGGAGGTCACATTAAACATGACATGATTGAAAGTATCCCCCAACGACTCTTTACCCGTCTGCCAAACACAAAGCGTCAGTCCAACTGTGGAAATTCCCAGAAAAGCCAGAAAATAGCGAACCTGCTCATCCCGGAAGAGGTCAGAGAACTTGCCGCGAATTGCCTGGAAATAAAGCACAAAGGGCAAGCTTCCTAAAATCATGAAGATGATTGCTATCCAGTGGATGACCGGACTGGGAAAATAACCCATTGAAGCGTCTTTAGTGGAAAAGCCGCCGGTTGAAACTGTGGTCAAAGAATGTGCCCAGGCTTCAAACCATGTCATTCCTGCTAAGTAATAGGCAATAGTGCAGATAATTGTCAAGCCTATGTATATCCCCATTATTCCCTGCAAGATTTTTTTAATTCTGGGAACCGGTTTTTCGGATTGGTCCGATGATTCTATGCGAAACATCCTCATTCCCCCAACTCCAAGGAAGGGCAGAATACCGACTGCAAGCACAATAACACCGATTCCCCCAGTCCATTGGAGAATGGCACGCCAAATTAAAATTCCCGGCGGCATATTGTCCAGCCCTGAAAAAACAGTTGCCCCTGTTGTGGTCAAACCTGAAACGGTTTCGAAAAAGGCATCTACCATACTTATGTTCTGGTCGCAAAAATAGAAAGGAACAGCTCCGAAAATACTGGTAAAAACCCAGGAGAGGAAGGTCAATAGGTATGACTCTCGTATGTTAAGGAGTGCCGTTTGCGAGCGGTTTGGGAAGTACAGGATCATACCTGAAACAACGGTATATAATCCCGAGAGCGCAAAAACTTTCCAGCCGGTATCTTGTCCGATGAAATCTACCCCGGCGGGAATTAACATTGCTACAC
>PCTK01000032.1:7544-24734 GCA_002786505.1 Nitrospinae bacterium CG22_combo_CG10-13_8_21_14_all_47_10
ACAAAGGGAATATTCATGCAATTGACTTCCTGAAAACGGCAACCATTAAGCCTCCTTATTTCTTGCCAAAACCCTGAAAAACATTCTTTTTTAACCCAAACCCCCGCAATATAACAGGAATTATTTTTTATTAACTGAAAAATGCAGGTTTGGCTGACTGGGAACATTGCGGTGATCTGTTTCGCCAATGAGCCTGAAATCACTTTTGGCACGCAGTTTGCTAAATTAAGGAAATAAGCGGGGTCGTGTCAAATTATCGTCTGGAGATTTGTGTGTTGAACACAGGGTTTTATTATCTGCAAAATTTAAATAAATTGGACTCTGTTAATCCTGTTAAGGCGAGAGAGGGGATGATTGCAGGTCATTCCAATCTTTTTTACTCTGT
The DNA here is from genome assembly GCA_002786505.1 of Nitrospinae bacterium CG22_combo_CG10-13_8_21_14_all_47_10. Taxonomy (GTDB): domain Bacteria; phylum Nitrospinota; class Nitrospinia; order Nitrospinales; family VA-1; genus LS-NOB. The sequence goes on from PCTK01000032.1 coordinate 7,930, forward strand.
ATTGGTTAAGCACCAGCTCAACATGATTCAAGCATGGAGCACGTCAAGTGCCGTTTCCGATTCGGATGTGGATCCGCTTTTCCTTTCAAAAGCACTTCTCAATTTCAAGGGTTTTAGCGGTGAGAAAAATTTTCAACCAGCCATTAATTCGCGGCAGGTTTTGCAGTCTTATGAGGCGGTAAAAAAAATGGCAGAAGGGGAAAGTTTGAACAAGCCATCGCTTAAAGAGCTGGCAACCCGCGTTGCGGTGAAATACTCAATCCCTCCAGCATTATTTCAAAATCTCATTCAAATAGAATCCGGGTATGACCCCAAGGCTTTGAGTCCCAGGGGAGCGATGGGACTAGGGCAGATTATGCCGGAAACCGCCAGGGAACTGGGATTGGCCCTCGGAGACGATAAGACGCCGGGTTCGGTCTGGCATGCTGAGTCAAATTTAACTGCTTCGGCCCGTTATCTAAAACGCCTTTATGATAAATATCATCATGAAGGATTCAGCGAGGGAGAAGCCTGGAATTTTGCGGCCGGGGCCTACAACGCCGGAATGGGAAATATTGGCAAGGCAATCAGGAAAATTTCCCATGAACCGGTTAAAACCTGGGACCAGGTAGCAAAAGTACTTCCTCAAGTTACCGGAAAATATTCCAGGGAAACCATTCGCTACGTAAACCGTTTGCGAGCCTGATTCCTGGCTGTTACAGTTCCAGTCCGTAAGTCTGGGATAGAGGTCAGCGCAGTTTTCTTAAGCCAAAAGTTTCTCTAAACAGATGAGTGAATACAAACAGCAGGTTTTCTTTCTTCTCGGCCAGCCGCCGGAGGGTATAGGGTAACCATGCTTTTCCGTAAGGAATATAGATTCTTACACGGTATCCTTTATCCTTGAGGGTTTTTTGTAAATCTCGTCGGATTCCATACAGCATTTCGAAGTAAAAGGAGTTTGGGTCAATTTTTTCCCGGCCTATAAAATTTAAAAGTTCCACTAACAGGTTTTCATCATGGGTGGCGATTGCGGGCTGAATTCCCTCCTTCAACAGTTGGCAGGCGAGATTGAAAAAATTTGTTCTGATTTTATCCATGGACTGTAAGGCAACCTCAGCGGGTTCTTTATAAGCACCTTTGCAAAGCCTGATGGAAATTCCGTTGTCAATGCAATGGCGAATATCATTTGAAGATCGGAGCAGGTAAGCTTGAATGGCCTGCCCAATTTGAGGGTGGGACCTGTGCACTTCGTCACAAATTTCCAGGGTATCCTGAGTATGGGAGGAACCTTCCATATCCACCCGGATTGTGTGGTCACCCAATGCCCGTGCCAATTGTTTTAGATTTTCCGCGCAGAAATCCCTGTCAATATCCAGGCCTAACTGTGTAAGCTTGATAGAGAATTCAAAAGAGTGGTTAATGTTACCAAGAGACTCAAAAAGTTTAAGGTATTCAATTTTTGCCGACTCTGCCTGTGACCGGGTGACAACGCTTTCTCCCAAAATATCAATGGATGCGAAATATCCGGATTCTCTAATGCGTTGGATGGCGGGTAAAGCGGTCGTAAGGTCAGGTCCAGCTATAAAACGTTTGGCAAAAGGGTATAGTAGTTTCATAAACAACCTGATAAGTGGTATTGACTCGCTAGAAATATGTGCCCTCCTGGCAAAGTTAGCTAGTATTCAATTAAAAATAATGTCCGGGATGAGCGAAAATTTTCCATTTAGGCTAAGAATTTAATAAAATAAAGTTCTTTTTAAACAGGTTTTCCGAGAGGAGTTCAAAATGAATTTAGGTTGTATTTTAACTATGGGTCTGGCAGGGGTTGTCACCATAACAATGGTGTATTATTTTTTTGTTGAGTGGAATGCCGATTAATCATTAACTTGAGATATTAAATTGTTTTTATTTGATCAAGCGAACTTCAATCTTAAAGAAGTATTGGATTTGATTCCGGGCAATATCTGTATGCTCAATGAAGAGGGCGGGATCATTTATGTTAACGCCAGTTGGGAAAATTTTTACCGGCCTGGAATTGTTCCGAATTTTCCAGGCCTTATTGTTGGCTCGGATTACCTGGATGAATGCGCGAGGTGGGAAGTCATTTCAGAGGAGCAGATAAAAGGGATTTGGTCTGTAATAAATGGGGACCGCAAAATTTATGTTTCTGTATATCTCTGCCATTATCTTGACCAGGAAAAATGGTTTCTTTTAAAAGCCGTCTCTCCCCTCGATAAAAAGGGTTGCATGGTTTTAAAATTTGATGTGACAGAAAAGAAGAAAACAGAAGAAAAATACAAGATAAATGAAGCCATTCTGAAAAGTCTCATTAATAACTCCCCGGCCCTTATTTATATGAAAGACATGGACGGGAAATACACCCATGTTAATAAAGTCTTTGAGCAAGTGGTTGGCGCTAAAAAAGAGAAGATTATTGGCAAAAAACCCTACGAAATATTTCCATGGGAGATGGCGGATCGGTTTGTTAAAAATGACAGAAAAGTGATCGGGACTAGAAAACCCCTCATTATTGAGGAGCAGTTTTGCCTTGACGACCAGATTAAAACTTTTCATTGCATCCTGTTTCCACTGCGTGATGATGGCGGTAACCTGATCGGAATTGCCGGGATTTCCATGGATATTACCGACAGGAAAATTGCTGAAGAAAAACTCCAGAAATATAAAAAAGAACTTGAAGAAGCTTTGAGCCTCAATGAAGAAAGACTGCAACTTTTTTTTGAGGCTTCCACCGATGGTATTTGGGATTGGAATTTGCAAACTAATGAAATGCTTTTTAGCCCCAGTTGGCTGGAATCGCTAGGCTACCAGCCGGATGAATTGGAGCCCGACTTTGATTCATGGAAAAGCCTTATTCACCCGGATGACAGGCCAAAGATAATGACAGCCTTAAATAATCATCTGCAAGGGAAGAGTGAGGTGTATCAATGTGAAAATCGAATTTTACAAAAGGATGGTACCTGGAGGTGGAACCTTGATCGCGGCCGGGTAGTGAAAAAAGATGAAATGGGCAGGCCTTTACGGATGGTTGGATCGGATACTGATATTACAAGGCTCAAGAAGGCCGAGTTTGCCCTTCGTGCCAGTGAACAAAATCTTGCACAGGCCCAGGAAATGGCATGCCTGGGGAGCTGGGAAATGGATGTTAAACAAAACAGCTTACTTTGGTCGGATGAGGTATACAAGATCTTTGGCGTGGATAAAAACCAATTCAAACCTACCTTTGAGGCTTGTTTGACAGCCGTTCACCCCGATGACCGGTGGTGGGTTAATGAAGAAAAGATGAAAGGCATCTATGAAAAGAAGCCGTATGATATTAATCACCGCATTGTTCTTCCCGATGGTTCCCAAAGGATCGTTCATGTAAAATCCAAAACTCTCTATGATGAAAAAGGAAACCCTGAAAGGGTTGTTGGTACGATTTGTGATATTACGGAGAAAAAAAATGCAGAAGAAAATTTAAAAAAATCGCGCCAGCAATTGAGGGATTTGAGTAATAAACTGCAAACCATTCGGGAGGAAGATAAAAAACGGATATCAAGGGAAATTCACGATGAATTGGGGCAAACTTTAACGGCCATAAAGTTGGACTTGACCTGGCTGGAAAAGAGAATTGACGTCTCGGAGCCTTCTGTAAAGGATAAAATCAAATCGATATACTCGCATATAGAAAATTCCCTGGGGACCGTGCGCAGGGTTTCTACCGAACTCAGGCCCCAGGTGCTGGACGTGATGGGGTTTTGTGAGGCATTGCAATGGCAGGCTGAGAAGTTTGCGGAAAATACAAGTATTCAATATAAGCTAAACATCGAACCCGAAAGAATCAGGTTGCAACCCGAATTATCCACGGACTTATTCAGGATCTTTCAGGAGGCCTTGACCAATGTTTCCCGCCACTCCGAGGCAACCCATGTTATGATTGATTTTATTGAAAATAAATCTGGATATGAATTAAGCGTCAGGGATAATGGCGTAGGGATCTCTTGCTCGCGAATTGATCATACTAGTTCTTTGGGGTTGCTTGGGATTCGTGAGCGCGCGCTTATCTGGAAGGGTCATGTTGAAATTAATGGTGTGGTTGGTGAAGGTACCAATTTAACAGTTCAAATTCCAAAGGACATAAAATGATCAGTAGTCCCGGTAAAACCATTAAAATAATAATTGCTGACGACCACGCTGTGGTCCGCAAGGGATTGATTCAAATCATTGATGAAACCCCGGATTTGGAATTGATCGATCAGGCCGGGGACGGTAATGAACTTTTGGCGAAACTTCACGGCCAGGACGTGGATGTTTTATTGCTGGACATTAATATGCCAGGCCAAACGGGATGGGAAGTCATGCAGAAAGTTCATCGTGAATATCCGGATATTAAAGTTGTGATTCTCAGCGTTTCTTCGGAAGAAAATTATGCCAAACAGTTTTATAAAGCTGGCGCTGTAGGTTATTTGACAAAAGACAGTGCCCCTGAACAGCTTGTTGAGGCTATTCGGAAAGTTTTTGATGGTGGAATTTATGTCAGTCAGAATTTTGCCGAAAAAATGGTGCATAGTATTAAAAATGATTCTGACAAGGCATTGCATGAAAATCTGTCACCCAGAGAACTGCAAATCTTCTGCATGATCGGTGCGGGGAAGACCCTGACCGAAATTTCCGCCGAACTTAACCTGGGAGTTGGAACAGTGGGGACGTATAGAAGCCGGATACTGGCAAAAACTACCTTGAAAAATAATGCGCAAATCACCAACTACGCATTCAAAAATAAACTGATCCAGTAGGGCTTGCCTATTTCCCCTGAACGGGTTTTAAGTCTTCAAGGTTTATCCTGCCTGAGTTTTGTATCAGGCTTTCCTTTTCCTGCTTGGATAGTTTTTTGAGCGCAAATTCCGCTTTTAATGCGAAAGACCGACTCCCAATTTCCTGCTGAAAAACCAGTTTTAAAGGGCTCTTTCCCCGAAGATATTTTGCGGCTTTTTTGCCGGCTTCCTGATGTTCTGAAAATCGCCGGGCAACATCCTGGGTGATTCCGGTATAAAGCTGGCCTTGGTTGGTTCTCACCATATACAGGTGCCAGGGAATATTTTTGCAGTTGGAATCACCGGTAGTCAATCAGATGCCATTGTTGAATAATGAAAGAAAATCTTCATAGCCTTCTTCTTTTAATTTCTCAACGGGTATAAACCTCAAGGCCGCCGAATTGATGCAATACCGCAACCCCGTCGGCTTGGGTCCATCCTTGAACAAATGTCCCAAATGTGAATCGGCAGTATTGGAACGGACTTCGATCCGTTCCATGCCAAATGTGCTATCTCTTTTCTGGATTATGTTTTCCTGCACCAGTGGGCGGGTGAAAGAAGGCCAGCCCGTCCCGGATTTGAATTTGTCTTTAGAACTGAACAGGGGTTCCCCGGAAATAATATCTACATAAATGCCGGCTCTTTTATTGTCCCAGTACTCATTTCTGAATGGTGGCTCCGTGCCATTTTTCTGGGTGACGTTATATTGCATTTTGGTCAATTGATCCAGGGATTTGGTTTTGTTGCCAATCAGGGTAAATCGCGTAGATTTATTCCCGGAAAATCCTGACTTGGAAATTTTGTATTCCTTGTCTTCCCCCCATATGCGGTTTATAAACTCATCCCTTCCTGATCCGGCTCGATATACCCTGTACCGGATATAATTTTTTTTGAAAAAATCCTGATGGTATTCTTCCGCAGGATAAAACGGGCCTGCCGGTTTGATTTTTGTGACGATTTTTTTGCTGAATCGCTTTTCATCTTCAAGTTTTTTTTTGGACTGTTCCGCAACTTTTTTTTGTTGCTCGTTTTTATAGAAGATTCCTGTTGTATATTGTTTGCCCCGGTCCACAAATTGACCTTTCGCGTCGGTGGGGTCAATATTTCTCCAAAAAATCTCCAGAATGTCATTGTAGGATATTTTTTCAGGATCGTAATGGATCTCTACGGCTTCAACATGCTCGGTGGACCCTGACGCGACGTCCTTGTAAGTAGGGTTTTCCTTTTTTCCACCGGTATAACCTGAAATAACTTTTGATATTCCGGGCTGGTCTTCAAAGGGATGCTCCATGCACCAAAAGCATCCTCCTGCGAGGATAGCGGTTTTTCCGGGATTTTCAGCGACCTTTGTGGGTGCCGGAGATTGTTCTGATGCACTATTACCATTCCTGGGTAAAAATGTTGCAAGAATAAAATAGAAAATAAACAATAAAAACGCCAAATATAGTTTATTCATAATGAGGGTCCTTGTGCGGGTTGTATCTGTTTATACAGTTCTATATGGATATGATAGCAAATTCATGCCTGTTACCTAACTGTAAATGAGTCGTTTTATTCTTCCAACGCTTACTACGGAGGGTGTTTAAAATTTTGGGAGGGTGGCTGGAAGATTGGGGGTTAGCGCAATGAGGCGGAAGTTTTTTTATGCACCATATCAGGGTGGATGTTCATCGCGCTTTGTAGTGGTTTTATGGCTTTGTTGTAGTGCCCCAGTTTCATGTAGATTTGCCCGAGGGTGTAGTAGGCTTCGGCATTGTTGGGGTTGAGCCTGATGGATTCCTGGACTGCGGACAGGGCCTCCTGATAGCGGTTGGAGAGAAAGCAGGACAACGCCAGGAAATAATGAGAATCATAATTATTTGGCTCCTGCCTAATGGCTTTGCGGTAATACTCGCTGGCTTCATGGTGCCTGTTTAAAGCCGCGTGCGCCAGCCCAATCTTGAAATTAGCTTCGGCAAAATCTGGTTTGAGGCGCAGGGCCTCCTGCAACTCTTTCAGTTTTTCGGGATGACGCCCCACCGCACCATAGGCAAGTGCAAGATAAAAATGCGTTTTATAATTATCCTGGCGGATTTGCAGTGATTGTTCCAAAGGGGGGATGGCTTCTTGAAACTTCTTGTTTTTTATATAGGCAAGACCTAATTCAGAAAGAAAAGCGGGATTCTCAGGCTCTTTCTTCAAAGCGGTTTGCATCGACATCACTGTTGCGATTTCTTCCTGCGACAATGCCGATGAGCCTGCGGTAAGAAGCCCCATGCTTAATATGACTGACAATATCTTTTTCATGATACATGCCCGTTTAGAAAAAGCCGGTTCACAGAATGGACGGAAACTATAGCGTGGCCCGGTTTACCTGTAAAGCTGGAAAGTATAAGAGTAAAAAATTCAATTTGATCAGAGAGGCTATTTTATGAGGTCAATAAATAAAAATGCGCCAATGTTTTGATATTCTTTTTTTTCAATGACTTGTGAAATTGGTTTTTTTTAATCCTGATTTGGAAATTTTGCGGAAGGTGCGGCATGGTGGCAGGAAACGAATGAATGGCTTTCCCCCATTTTTTCAGGGTATTGGCGGATGCATTTTATAGACAGTTCGGAACCTTTCTCCTCATTCAGGTAAATCGGGCAACGTGGATGAAAATAGCAACCTGTTGGAGGATTGAGAGGGGAGGGCACATCTCCCACCAGAGGTTTAAAAGATTTGCGGGTTTCTAACGCGGGTACTGACTCAAGGAGAGATTTTGTGTACGGGTGACGGGGGTTCTTGAAGAGTTCCTCGACCGGTGCCTGCTCCACAATTCTTCCCAGGTACATGATGGCTACTGTGTCGGCCATATAACGTACCACGCCGAGATTATGGCTGATGAAAAGATAGGTCAGCCGATGCCGGGCTTGCAATTCTTTGAGCAGATTGAGAACCTGGGCCTGTACAGATACATCCAAAGCGCTTGTGGGTTCATCCAGTACCAGAAACTCCGGTTCCAGAATTAACGCACGGGCAATAGCGATGCGTTGCCGCTGACCGCCGGAAAACTCATGCGGATAGCGTTCCAGGATGGACGGACTCAACCCTACTTCTTTTAATGCCTGGCAAATTTTTTGCGTCCTCTCCTCCGTTGAAAGCGTGGGTTGGTGAACTTCTAACCCTTCACCCACAATCCTCTCTATGGTCATTCGCGGTTGCAGGGAACCGAAAGGGTCCTGGAACACGATCTGCATATACTGGCGGAACTGTTTCAAGGCCTCGCCTTTCAGGTTCATGATATTTTGATCGTTGAAAAATACTTTGCCACGCGCATCGGGAACCAATTGCAGGATGGATTCCCCCAGCGTGGTTTTCCCGCAACCGGACTCTCCCACCAGTGCGACCGTTGAGCCTTTAGGGATATCCAGGTCGATATTGTCCACCGCACGGATATGGTCTGCAACACGCAGAAATACTCCCTTGCGGACAGGGAAATGGGTTTTTAAATTTCGTATTGTGACAAGGGTTGTGGTCTCAAGTTTGCGGGCTGGTATGGGTTCGGTTTTGCCGATTTGTTTCCGGATGAATTCGGGGCCTTTATCCATTAAGTGGCAGACCGTTTGGTGGTTTCTGCCTAAGTGGTGCACCTTGCTTTCCTGTTTATGGCAAATATCCATGACTTCAGGACAACGGTCGGCAAATCTGCATCCCTCTCCATATTCGGTGGCGGAAGGAACCAGTCCGGGAATGGTGTCCAGCAAAAACTCGCTTTTTGCAAGCTTGGGAATGGAGCTGAAAAGTCTTTGCGTGTAGGGGTGAGCCATCGAATTAAATATCTGTTCCCGGCTCCCATACTCCGCCACCCGGCCTGCGTACATGATGCATAAGTCGTCGGCCATCTGGTTGACGATGCCCATGTCATGGGTGATCAACAGAATTGCCATGCCGGTTTGTTTTTGCAGGTCTCCCATCAGGCTTAATACTTGCGCCTGGATAGTGACATCAAGAGCTGTGGTGGGTTCATCGGCAATGAGCAGTTTGGGCTCACAGGCCAGGGCCATGGCGATCATGACTCTCTGCTTCATGCCGCCAGAAAGCTGGTGTGGAAAATCGTCGATGCGTTTATGAGGATCGGGGATTCCCACCCGGTCGAGAAGTTCCAAAGCCCGTTTTCGGGAATCGCCTTTTGCAATTTTCAAATGTTGTTGTAGCGGTTCCTCAAGCTGATCGCCGATGCGGAACAGAGGATTCAGGGATGTCATAGGTTCCTGAAAAATCATGGCAATATTGTTTCCCCTCAGGCTTCGCATTTCTTCAGGGTTTAGCTGGAATAGATCCTGTCCCTGAAAATGGATTTCTCCTGTTGGATGGTAACCGTTCTCGGCGATCAGACGGATAATGGAAAACGCGGTCTGGGTTTTGCCACAGCCGGATTCTCCTACCAGAGCCAGGGTTTTCCCTTGTTCAAGGTCAAAAGAGATGCCATCCACGGCCCGGGCAATTTTCCCAGGTCCGGCATGGAAATGTGTCGCCAGATTTTTTACTGATAAAAGCATTTTGTCTCTTATAAGGTTTTTCTCGGGTCGAAGGCATTGCGAATGCCTTCTCCAATAAAAGTCAATAATGTGATTGCCAAAGTGAGCGCGGCGAAGGTTGGCAACAATATCCATAATGCCTGAAGGTTGTTTTTCCCTTGTGCCAGCAGTTCACCCATGCTCGGAGCGGGGCTGGGTACTCCCAGGTTCAGGTAGTCCAGGCTCACCAGTGCGAGAATTCCTGCTGTGACTTCAAAGGGGAAAAATGTAACCACCGGGGTTAAGGCGTTGGGCAGGATATGGCGACGCATGATGGTAAAATTAGAAACCCCCAGCGCCTTTGCCGCCTTTACAAATTCAAAGTTGCGTACCTTTAGGAATTCTGCGCGAATATAGGCGGCAATTCCCATCCAGGCGGTGAGATTTAAAATTAAAAAAAGCAGTATTGCTGAAGGAACCAGAAAAGAACTCAAAATTATTAAGATATAGAGACGAGGGATTGATCCCCAGATTTCCGTCAACCGCTGGCCGACCAGGTCGATCCATCCGCCGAAGAATCCTTGAGTTCCTCCAATCAGGCACCCGATCAAGGTTCCGGTGATTGCCAACGACGCTCCAAAGACCATTGAAATGCGGAAGCCATAAATCAATCTGGCCAACACATCCCGGCCACGGTCATCGGTGCCGAGGTAATGTCCGTCTTTCCACGAGGACTCAATGAATCCTTCACCACTGTGCGCGCGAGTGCGGTAGGGAGCGGCTAACACAACATTACCGGTTTTTGATTCCGTAGGTATATAAACATAGTCGTAACGGACTGGAGGCCAGAGTATCCAGTAGTCCTTGGGAGGTTGGGCCGGTGCGATTTCGGCATTGGTCAGCTTGATGTCGGCATTTCCTTCGCTATCCTCGAAATCATTTAATCCGATGCTGAAGGCGGGTTCTTCTTCCTCAAAATCATCCAGCTCCAGGGTAAAAGAGTTTTTTGCATCTTCTTGTGTTATCTCAGGCACTCCTTTTAAGATTCTTTCAAATCTGGCGGATTTATAATCCGGTTCGCTCGGCAAAGTTCCGCCAAAATCTTTTTCGCTGTAAGTGAAGGGGATGGGGAAATAGGGTTTGCCTTCCACAACGATCAGGAGCGGGCGTACATTACAGATCAGTTCGGCGGGCAGAGTCACTAAAAAAAGAAAAGCCAACAGCAAAAAGCTGTTATAGGCCCGTTTGTCGTTTTTGAAAACTCCCAGTTTAACTTTCAGTTCTTTATTTAACTTCAGCATTTTCAGCCCTGAGACTCATCAAAAGAAATTCTTCTGTCGATTAAAACGTAAGACAGGTCGGTCAACAATTGGCCCACCAGTGCCATGAGTGAGAAGATAAACAGGGTACCCAGGACAATGGGGTAATCCCTTTGGATCACCGCCTGATAGGAAAGAAGCCCCAGTCCGTCCAAAGTGAAAATTTGTTCCAGCAATAACGAGCCGGAAAAAAACATGGCGAGAAAGGCTATGGGAAATCCTGTTACAAGTGGTATGAGTGAATTTTTCAGGACATGTTTGAACAGGACCCGCTTTTCCGGCAGGCCCTTGGCTCGTGCGGTCAATACGTATTGCTTGCGCATCTCTTCCAGGAACGCGTTTTTGGTCAAAAGGGTAAGGGTGGCGAACCCACCGAGTACATAGCACAGCAGGGGAGCGGCCAGATGATGCAGGTAATCGGTCAGCTTCTCCCAAAAGGACCACGATTCGTAACCGGGAGTCCCTGCGGATGTCAGGCCGGCTATCGGTATCAGGTGAGCGATGGCTCCATCTCCCGGACCAAAAAGGACAATGATAAATATTGCCAGAACGAAGCCGGGAACGCTGTAACCGATGAGCACAATCAGGCTGGTTGCAGTATCAAAACGGGTTCCATGTTTCACGGCTTTGGCGATACCCAGGATGATGCAGATGGTGTAGGTCAGAAAAAAGCTGGTGACACCCAGCGATGCGGACACCGGCAATTTTTCCTTAATGAGTTCAAGAACGGATTTATTTCGGTAAAAGGAGTTGCCAAATTTTAACACCAGAAACCCCTCCCAACTATCATGGTTGAAAAAACCTTCCATGAAGGGGGCATTTTTATTTTTTGGCGAGTACCATAGAAAGGTGCGCAGATACCTTTCCCAAAGCGGTCTGTCGAGATGGTAGATTTTTTTTAATTCTTCCATGTGTTTTGGGTCTATCTCGCCGAATTTTTTTCCGGGGCCCGTCAAAGCTCCACCACCTGCTTCGGTCAAAGTACTGCCGTGCCCTCTGAGAAGGGACTTCATCTGGTCTATGGGGCCTCCGGGAACGAATTGCGTAGCAATGAAGGTAATGGTGACGATCCCGACCATGGTAGGAAGCATCAATAAAAGGCGGCGTATGATATAAGCGGTCATGGAGTTATTCGGGGTTTTGGGGGAAAGGTATGTTTTCTATGGCAGAGGCGTCCCTTTTGATCTTGCCGCCTCCAGTTTTTCAGCTTTCTGTTCATCCCACCACCACCATTCAAGCAGGTTATTGGCAATATTACTTTGCGAGGGATTGATTTTTGGGCGGCTGAATTTGTTCCAGTAAACTGCCCGGTCATAGGCAATGTACCAATGCGGAACAATATAAAACTGATGCGTAAGAATCCGGTCGAGTGCATGAATCTGGATGACCAGGTTTTTACGGGTTTTTGCTTTGATGATTCCTTCGATCAATTCATCGATAGCAGGATTTCTAATGCCCATATAGTTTCTGGTTCCGGGAGTGTCGGCCGCTTCGCTTCCCCACATATAGCGTTGCTCATTTCCTGGTGAACGGCTCTGGGGATAGTTTGCCACGATCATTCCAAACTTGAAGTTTCGCAGACGCTCTTCATATTCGGCCACCTGTACCACCTTGATATCCAGATGAACTCCAATCTGTTTTAAATTATTTTTGTAGGGCTCGGCGATACGCTGAAATCCGGGTCCAGCCAGGAGAAGTTCGAACTCCAGCCTTTGGTTACCTTTTGTGCGGATGCCATCGGCGCCAATTTTCCATCCGGCGGAGTCGAGCAATGCGTTGGCAACTTGAATATTTTTGACTGCCGACTGCCCTTGCCCCGGTGCGCCTACCGGCTTGGTGATTGCGGTTTTAGGTACATGGTTTTTATACTTTTCACGCAGTTTAACAAGAAGAGCCTTGACTTCACCCTGGGCGATTCCGGAGGCTTTCATTTCAGGGTTATTGTCGAAATAGCATTCGTTTCGGGTGTATTGCCCATAAAATAAATTTTTATTGCTCCATTCAAAGTCGAAGACCATAGCGATGGCGGCCCGGACTTTTCGGGACTGAAAAAACTCGTTTCTCATATTCATGGCGAATCCCTGCATTCCAGCCACCCGGGTGTGGGGGAATTCCGCACGGATGTAGTAACCTTTTTTCACAAAGTCGCCTTTATAGTCGAGAGCCCAGTCGCGAGAACTGTTGATCAACTGCATGTCAAACTCGCCGCCTTTGAAGGCTTCCCGCTCGGCAACCGGATCGAGATAGATTTTGTAGGTGACCCGGTCAAAATTATAGCGTCCCTGGTTGATGCCGATATCCTTGCCCCACCAATCAGGATTGCGCTTAAACGTTATGTATTTGCCGTATTCATATTTTTCGACCGTGTAGGGGCCACTGGCGATGGCGACGCCATCAAAGTCTGACCCAAAGGATTTCCCTTTTGCCCCATAAACATGTTGTGGGAAAATAAGCAGTTGGCCTGTTATTAGCGGGAGTTCCTGATTGTATACAGCGAAGTGATAGCGGACGGTATGGGCGTCAATTTTTTCAACAGACTTGATATCCTTAAAGTACTCCTTGTAAATAGGGTGGTATTCGGGGTCTTTAATCAAGTTGAATGAGAAAACAAAATCATCGGCCGTTAAAGGGTGTCCATCTGAAAACCGCGCCTGTTTGTAGATATAATAGGTCATGGAAAGCCGGTCTTCGGCGAGTTCGACTTTTTCTACCAGATTGCCATACTGGGAAAAAGGTTCGTCGTCATCGGCGGAACTATCCATAGGGGTTTGAAACACTAATTGTCCGATGCCAGGAGCGGTCACCCCCTTGAGTGAAGCTGGGTTTAGTTTGGTGAACGCGCCGAAGTCAGACAACACGAGATTGCCGCCTTTTGGGGCACTGGGGTTGGCGTATTCATAATTCTGTCCGGGTAGGTATTTCAAATTCTGAGGGCCATATAATGAGAGCCCGTGCTTTGGTATTGCCCAGGATTGTTGTGCCAGCAAAAGTATCAGTAGGATGGATGAAAGAAATTTCGTCATAATAAAATAGAAGTGTTTAGTTTTTCTATATATTAACATCTTAAATCGGAAGGGGCACTATGAATACCTTGAGGTTGCATTCATCCGGGCCGGAAGTTAAGGCATTGCAAAATTTGCTGAAAGAGGCCGGGTTTAACCCCGGGCCAATGGACGGTGAATTCGGGCCGGGGACCGAACAGGCGGTGAAGGCTTTTCAAAAAAGTGAAGGCCTGCTGGATGACGGCATAGCCGGGCCTCGCACGATTTCTGCCCTGACCCCTGAACAGCCGGTTGAATCGGTTTCTATTCTTCCAGCAGTCACATCTGCCATTGTGTCGCGGATGTTTCCTCATACGCCTATTGTGAATATCGAAAAATACCTACCCTCTGTCCTGAACGGACTGGAAAAGGCGGGACTGGTGGGGCAGGGAATGGTTCTGGTCGCCTTGGCGACCATCCGGGCTGAAACGGAGGGTTTTCGTCCCATCAGTGAATACCGCTCCAAATATAATACTTCGCCGGGGGGGCACCCTTTCGACTTATATCATAACAGGAAAGATTTGGGCAACCAGGGACCTCCAGACGGTGAGAGGTTTAAAGGCCGTGGGTTTATCCAGTTGACCGGGCGCAATAATTACGCCGTTCATGGAAATGCCATTGGTGAGGATCTGATAAATCAACCGGACAAGGCTAATGATCCTGATATTGCGTCTCATCTGCTGGCCAGCTTTCTGGCAGACAAAGAAGTGATGATCAAAAAGGAATTGCTGGAGGGGGATCTGAGAGGAGCCCGGCGGTTGGTCAATGGTGGCAGTCATGGGCTGGAACGTTTCACATCAGCTTTCGAGATTGGCAAGGAACTCATTCCCGAAACGCTGGCAGTATGACACTTTATAAATGGGAAAAATGAAAATTGTCTTATCTTGAGTTAAGCCGGTCTGAACTGGAGTCGAGGGCTCGGCAGGCCTATGAAATTTATCGGGAGTGCCAGGTGTGTCCGCATGCCTGCGGGGTGGACCGCACCCAGGGGCAAACCGGTTACTGTGGCCAAACCGATGTTTTAAGGGTTTCATCCAGCATCCGGCATTTTGGTGAGGAACCGCCTTTGGTCGGGACGGGTGGGGTGGGCAACCTGTTTGTCACTGCTTGCAATATGCGTTGTGATTATTGTCAGAATTTTCAAATTTCCCAGTTATGGCAAAAACCGGTAGATACTATTAGTCCGGAAAAATCCTGGCAGGCTACTGCTCAGCAAATGCTGTGTTTGCAGGAAGAGGGGGCGCATTTTATCGGTTGGGTTTCCCCTTCCCATGTTGTTCCGGGGCTTTTAAAAAGTCTATCTCTTGCCCGGGAGATGGGGCTGAAAATTCCCATTATCTATAACACGAATGGTTATGACGCTCTGCCAACCTTAAAACTTCTGGATGGGGTGGTGGACATCTACCTGCCAGATTTGAAATATGCTCATTCTGGTACGGCGAAAGGGATTTCGCATATTCAGGAATACCCGGAATTTTCGCGCCAGGCGGTGTTGGAAATGTATAGGCAGGTGGGCTCTTTGACCCTTGGAGGGGATGGGCTGGCGAAACGGGGACTGTTAGTTCGTCATTTGTTGCTACCCGAAAATCTTGCCGGAACCTGGGAAACCCTGTGTTTTATCGCCCTGGAACTATCGCCACGCGTGCCTGTGAGCCTGATGAGCCAGTATCGTCCTGTCCATAAAGCCGCATCTCCTTTGAATCGGGAGATTACCGGAGAGGAATATGAAAAGGCTATTTGCATGGCCCGGGAACTGGGATTTGAGAATTTGTATCTTCAATCCATGGAAACCACCGTGCATAATTTGCCGGACTTTGATAATACGGCGAATCCTTTCCCCTTGGACCGTGCTCATAATCAGGGAAGTGCCAAGGCCGGATAACTTTAAGGATAAGAGCTTCCTTGTTCTGGAACCCTTAATTTGTTAATCTTTATTTTTGACCTATAGGAATGTGAAATTATGATCCCCAGAAAGACACGAAAAATACGTATTGGGAAAGTTGAAATTGGCGGCGATGCACCTATCGCCGTGCAAAGCATGGCGGCGACTCAAACTCAGAACCTGGAAGCCACAGCGAGGCAGATAGAGGTTCTGGAGGCGGCTCATGCCGACATCATTCGTATTGCCGTGGACAGTGAAAAAGATGTGGAGGCTCTTGCGGTTCTGCGCCAAAAATTTCCCGACAGTGTGTGGTCTGTGGACCTTCAGGAAAACTATAAGCTGGCACCCATCGTTGCGCCCTTGGTAAACAAGATTCGGTACAATCCGGGGCACTTGTTTCATCTGGAAAAAGATAAGTCTATTCGCGAAAAAGTGGAGTTCATTGTCAACGCGGCGAAAGAAAGCGATTGTGCCATTCGAATTGGCGTCAACTGCGGTTCGGTGGACCCCGATTATAAGGAGCGTTTTAAAGACGATTCCATAGAGGCTATGGTCCGGTCAGCGGTTGACCATTGCCAACTGCTTGATGAGATGGGGTTTGTGAACTATTGTGTTTCCCTCAAGGACTCGGAATCACAAAAAGTGATTGAGGCAAACCGCCGGTTTTCGCAGGAACGTCCGGATGTTCCATTGCACCTGGGGGTGACCGAAGCCGGACTTCCGCCAGAAGGCATCATTAAAACCCGCATCGCTTTTGAACAGTTGATCTCGGCGGGCATTGGCGATACGATTCGCGTTTCCCTGACCCTGCCTAACGATGATAAAGGACAGGAGATTCAGGTAGGGCGGGAAATCTTGAAAGATATTGAGGAAGGGCGTTTCCGGTCTGTTCCTGAAAATTTTCTTGAGGGGTTGAATATCATTGCCTGCCCAAGTTGTTCCAGGGTTGAAAATGACAAGTTTGTCGAGCTCGCCCAGGATGTGCGGAAAATGACAGAATATGCCCAGAAATATAAGCTGACAATTGCAGTGATGGGGTGCCGGGTGAATGGTCCGGGAGAAACAGATGATGCGGATCTGGGGCTGTGGTGTGGACCCACACGGGTGAACCTGAAAAAGGGGACAGAGGCTCTGGGATCTTATTCTTATGAGGATATACTGGGGCAGTTGAAAAAAGAAATTGATCAAATGATCCAGGAAAAATTCCCGCTAGCCGGTATATTGCATGAGTAAAAAGTTTAACATGAGCAAATACAGGTTTTGTAAGGGCAAACGGTTACATTCCGAATAT
>PCTK01000009.1 GCA_002786505.1 Nitrospinae bacterium CG22_combo_CG10-13_8_21_14_all_47_10
CGGAATGTAACCGTTTGCCCCTACAAAACCTGTATTTGCTCATGTTAAGCTTTTTGCTCGTGCAATATGCGGGCTAATTACCCGCGGGAGTGGATGATGGTGTTTGTTCTGGCAAGTTGTCTGTGATAGGAGACAGGAGGTCTTTGGGAGTCTGCAAAATGCCCTGGAAAATTCCCACCACCTTTTTCCCCAAGGAGGTAAAAGGAATTGCATTCACCTCAGGATCATTAAAATTCCCTTTTACCGTGTAATAAGTTTTCACCAAACTTTTTTCATCACCGCCGGTGATGATTTTTCCTACCAACGGAATTTTTGTGAGGAACCGGTCGAGTCCGGCCATTGGCGCAACCCCCGCCACAATATCCATCTGCTCGTTCACCAGATCAAAAGTACCGACCATGGAGGTTCTCCGGCTATCGGTCTCGATGACAAAATTTTCTGTTTTCAGGACTCCACCTTTAGAAATAAAATCCCCGGAAATTTGCCTAAAAGAAGAGAGCTCGCCCTCTTGCAATGGGGTCGATTTAGGGATCGAATCAAACAGTCTGCTCACCCCACTTTTAAGCTTATCCTGATTAATATTTCCAGACTGAATATCCATGGAAATTTTACCGGATATGGATTTTGAAATTTCCTCCCAGTCCTTGCCGGTAGCCTGCAACCCGGCATCCATCATTTTCACTTTTCCACTTAAACTATTTACAAAAATTTCGCCAAAAAAACCGAACAGGTTTTTTGTTTCCACATCCTGAGCCTGAACACTCCCTTCAAAATGTCCGACACCTTTGGGGTCAATCCACATTCGCCCGCCACTTTTCACGGATTCATTGGAGGCAAAAGTCAGGTCCCTCACTTCTATTCCCCTGTTTCTCAGGGCAATATTCCCTGCAACCTTATCCAGATTTAAAAGTTT
Source organism: Nitrospinae bacterium CG22_combo_CG10-13_8_21_14_all_47_10 (assembly GCA_002786505.1). Classification (GTDB taxonomy): domain Bacteria; phylum Nitrospinota; class Nitrospinia; order Nitrospinales; family VA-1; genus LS-NOB. Next base: position 914 of record PCTK01000009.1, read on the forward strand.
GAAGTCCAAGTGATCCAGGTCAAACTTGATCTTAGCCTTGCCTTTGGCAAAAAACTCAGATTGATTCAGCCTGTCAATGAGAGATATTTTCTGGCCCTGCGGCTCTGGAAAAATCTCATCAATATTCAACTTCTTTCCGGAAAGGTTCAAATCCAGACTGGGGGAATCACCTCTTTGATAAACGCCGGAAAACCTGAGTCCGCTTTGAACAGACCTGATATTTCCAGAACGAATATCCAAACGGTTCTCTTTAAATTTCAGGCTGGCATCCACCGTTAAGGGTGATAAAAAGTTTTTTGACCGGATTTTCAAGTCACTTAATTTCATCTCACCTTCAAACTTTGAATTTTGGAGGTTATTCAAGTTGCCAAAACCGGTAATCTTGAAATCAGTGCTTCCGTCCATCTCCAAGTCAAAAAAGCGGAAAAACTGATGGGAAGGATAAGTCTGGAAATTATTGGCCGCCAGACTGATGGTGAATTCGGGGTTATCCAGATCAGAAATACGCGCCGTTCCCGAAACCTGGTTTCCCCCCAGCTCATAAACCCAATTGTCGATGGTCAACCCCCCATTTTTTAAAACACTCCCCCTGGCCTTAAGTTTACTCAAGGCATTGGGCCGTTTTTCCATAAAACCTGGGATTTGATATCCTACCCGTGCGAGATCGGCCTGATATTCGAACTTGAAGGAGTCAAGGTCTCCGTTCAAGTTCAGGGAAACGTGAGCAGGACCAGAATATTTCAAGTCCTCAAAAACAGGAATATCCTTCAAGTCAGACTGCATAAGTTCAGGAAGATTCAAACGGAGAGCATAGTCCAGCGTCTTGATATTCTTCCGATCAATCTCTCCTTCTAACTGAATTGGTGAATTGCCATATCGGCCGTTCAAGTTCTCCAGCCTTATCCTTCCATCGCCATAAGAGATATTGCCGTTCAGGTTCATCATCGCCTGCAACCGATCCCGGTATTTCATGGAAAAGTTTTTCAACTCAATTTCCCCCCACTCCTTTTCCGTCGTCGGCTGGGTTGGGTTGCCCTGCGAACGATGATTCACGATCAATTCACCGGAAGTAAAATCCAACCCCTTTTTTAATTTCACCAGAGCGTCTTCAGAATTATCAGGCAAGACATAGGACAAATCGCCGGAGGCAACCTTATAGGTCAATGACATTTTTTCCAGCGGTTTTCCGTTGCGGAAACCTATTTCTCCATTCATCCCTGAAAAAGAACTCTGGGAAAAATTACCGGAAAGATTGTCATAACTGATAACTGGTATCCAGGAGGCATCTTTGCGTTTGTCTGCCTCGGGAGTGTGGGTGTATACAATTTTTCCATTCAGGTTTTTGATTCGTGGCTCAAACCCTTTCTCGTTAAGCGAAACATCCTGCAGGCTTATCCCGCCTAAGATCGTCAGCCTGTCAAAATCATCCAGTGGACCCGTTACGCGCAGTTGAACTTTTGCGGTTCCTTTAAACTTATCGTAAATTGAAATGGAATCGAATAAGGAATGTCCCTTGAAAATCCTCATGAGAGTTCCATGAAACTGGCCCATCTCCACTTGGTTTTCGACTTTAAGATCCACCAAAGGCCGCGTCATGATGTTATTGATAGTTCCATGCACATTGGTAATGGGCTGATTTTCATATCGGGCTTTTGCAATATGCAGGGTGGTGTTTCCCTGACTCACACTGAAAGCTCCCGTCACATTCTGCAACGTCGGCAAAGGGGCCTGCCAATCCACATGCTTCATTTCAAATTCTGTTGAAATCAGACCCCTGTTTTTTTCCTGGGCCAGGTTCTGGAGTTGATCCAGGCTTCCTTCAAATTTTAATGACTTTATTTTTATCGAACCGTTTTTAAACCGGGACTGCACCAACGCGTGGTATTCCTCTGGAAAAAACTTTAATGGCAAGTAGTCGACACTTTTATTCACCTGAAACGAATCGGAAACCAAATCAATGGATACTGTTGGTTCTGGAGAAAGGAAATTCTCCAGGGAACCTTTGGCCCTGAATTTGAAAGGCCCCGATTCAGATTTCAACTCTTCGATATGGAGGGAATCTTGATTGAGGGAAATCTTGTATTCCAGACCGCCCCGATGGGGTATGCTGGCATCTCTCAATGTTGCATACTCCTTTTTTGAGTCGGAAGAATATTTTAACGTGCCCTTTGTTTTCAAGGCGCCGCCAAGATTCCCTGAAAAACTGGAGTTTAAAGACAGCAAACTATTTTCCGGGGCTTTAGCCAGCACCCTGGTCAAATAAGGCTGAAAATTTGCGACATTCAGTTCATCAACCCGCACCTTGCCGTTAATGGAAATACCGGTAAAGCCCTTATCTTCAGAAAAATTGTCGAAGGCTCCCGAAACCTGGAAAGAAGTGGGTGTACTGACACTGGGAATTTCCCCTTTCACATTGAACTGGAAAGGAGAGTCAAGAAGGCTTTTTCGGACAGAAAAATGGATATGCTCCAGATCCAGCGGCAGGGGGTCATCAGAAGGACGGTTTAAATAATCCTGAAAATGTATAGCCCCGTCCTCCACCATAAGTTGGTTCATGAGGCTGGCTCTCAGAACTCTGAACAGGCCGCTTTCCGCAGGCTCAGTGATCCACTTTTGCACATCACCCAAACTGAACTGGCCCCTGGCATCGCGAACAACCCTGAGGGTTGTTCCCTGAACAATGATTGTCTTGACCTCAACCCGTTTGTTCAGTAACGGTAGTAACCGAACTACCACCCACACGCTACGCGCCTGTAGTTCCGGTTCCTCGGAAAATCGAGACTTGACGGAAACATCTTTCAGGCGAATACTGAGGCCGCGAACGATGTCCATCTCCGCTTCACCGATTTTTACTTCCCGTCGGGTCAACTCTTCCAGCTTCTTGATAGCAAGCGTTTTAATCTCCCCGAGGTTACGCAACTGGTAATAAGCCAGGGAACAAACGGAGATCACCCCGAGCAGAAACGTAAATAGAGAATAAAAAATGATCCTTTTGCGATAAAGCGGCATATGCAGGTTTACGGATTGCAAAAAAAGGTTAAAATAGCCTTCGCGGTTTTTTCGCGGGAAAGAAAAATTTTTCGAGGAAAAGGAGCAAAACCGGTTCGTAACCGCTTAGCAATCACCAATGGGTTTTAGCTGGATAAACCCATTGTTTTCATAATGTTATATTTGATTTAAGGCTTTTCGTCCAGCAAAAAGCCCAGACCCTTTTCCCATTTCACCGCTGATGAACCCCACAGAACAATCCTTAATTGTTGGAATCAACCCGGTACGGGAGGCCCTTTTAGCCTCTAAACGGCGTTGTTACAGGCTAATAGTTGAGCAGGGCAAAACCCCTCCAAGGATACAGGCCGTTATCGAACTGGCCAAGGAAAAACGCATTCCCATCGAACCCTTACCCAAAACAGCCTTTCAGAATAAGTTCAAAAATCAGGTGCATCAGGGGATTGCGGGGTACTTTTCTATCATCACCACTCTGGAACTGGAAGGCTTGATCGAAACAGCGTTTCGAAAAAGCTCCCTGCCGACCCTTGTCATTCTGGATGGAATTCAGGACCCGCAAAATCTGGGGGCCATCATCCGATCCGCCGAAACTCTGGGAATCCAGGGAATGATACTGCCTAAACATGGGACATCGCCCCTGAACGAGACAGTGGCTAAGTGTTCCTCGGGAGCCATCGAACATTTGCCCATCGCCTGGGTCACTAACCTGGCCCGCTGTATCGAACAACTCAAAGAAGCTGGATTTTGGGTTGCAGGTGTCGTGCCGGATGGAGAGATGCCGTGCTACCAATATGAATTCAATACCCCGGTGGCCTTGGTCATTGGAGGAGAGGAAAAGGGCATTCGGCCTTTGCTGAAAAAATCCTGCGATGTCACGCTTGCGATCCCTATGAAAGGCCAACTGGAATCCTTGAACGCGGCATCAGCCAGCACAGTGGTTTTCTACGAAATTTTACGCCAGAAAAAAATGCGGGATGATTCCAAAGGGTAAAACAGGTGCCCGACCTTCACAAGGTGAAGGCGGGACCAATAAAGACTTACGAAGCTCTAAAGCCGGTTATAAGAGCGCATGCGGCGCATAGCGGCTTTTCTCTTCTTCTTGGCTTCCTTCTGCTTACGCTTTTTCTTTACGGAAGGCTTCTCATAAAACCTGCGGCGTTTGAGTTCCTTCAGCAGGCCTTCTTTGGTCATTTGTCGTTTTAAGACTTTTAGGGCTTTTTCAACTTGATTTTGGTAAACTGTGACTTCCAAAAATCTCTCCTTCCTACCCTGAGTTTTTTAGCAGGGGTGAACAACTGTTTTAATGGCGCAATATCGCACTTGGCTACCAAATCTCCGGCACCAACTCTCCCGCCCCCTGGCGGAAAAGCCATCTTATGTGAAGCTCGCGATTATCAACAAAAACTCATATAATGTCAATACCCCAAAACCATGTGTCCAGCCAAAATAGAAATGTCCGGTTTTTACCAAAGTAGAAATGTCCGGTTTTTGGTTCAAAAAAACAAATTGA
>PCTK01000201.1:0-1018 GCA_002786505.1 Nitrospinae bacterium CG22_combo_CG10-13_8_21_14_all_47_10
AAGAACCCAGTGACTGGCTTCAAGAAAACGCAAATCTTCTGACTGGAAATGGAAAAGCCCTGGACATTGCGGGTGGAGAAGGCAGAAACTCCCTCTTTGCCGCCATTAAAGGTTATGAGGTCACCTGCATGGATATATCTGAAAATGGATTGCGAAAGGCCCAGATTTTGGCTAAGGAAAATAATGCTAAGATCACAACCGTTCTCGCCGATCTGGATAATAGCTATCTCAAGGAAAATGAATACGACCTTGTTCTCTGTTTCAACTTCCTGGATCGCCGTCTTTTTTCGGGAATCCGTCAGACACTAAAGTCCGGCGGCTTGCTTTTTTACGAAACATTTACCCTGGACTACTTGAAATACAGCAACTTCAAAAAAGAATGGGTTTTAGGGACTAACGAATTGCTAAAGGTATTTAGTGATTTTCGTATTTTGAGATATCAGGAAGTGGATGAGGCCCCAAAAGCATTCGCTTCGCTGGTCGCCCAAAAACCATGATGGATCGCTTATTTTTTGGATGACAGACATGAAACAGCACCCAATTCTTATACTGGTTTTGGTCTTTGGCCTGCTTTCGGGTTGTGCATCGACCCCGGAGAAAAAGCTCAAAAGAGAAGGGTTCACGCTCTCCTATCGAGACAAAGCCGCGGCAGGGTCCCCCGTCAACAAAATGCAACTCAGCCATCCCGTCAATTTATCAGAGGAGAGGGTCCGAACTTATTTAAAATCTCTGGCATTTGAAGAACTGTCTTTATTCGGCAAGAAAAAAAGTGTTTTCCTCCCGCAAGATTTAGATCGCATGGCACGCCTGCTCACAAAGGCCATCCAACGTGTTCCTGATTATAAAATCATCCATTACGAACTGGAGACCCCGGGCGGAACGACAGCCGGGGATATTTTTGCCGACAAGAAGTACATCCATTGGCGGTTCGACTCCATAAAGGGGATGGTGTTTTCCGGACGCTCTCAGACCGGATGGGGAAATACTAATTGGAGAATGGTGCCGCAGTCAGACCAGA
>PCTK01000201.1:1164-6622 GCA_002786505.1 Nitrospinae bacterium CG22_combo_CG10-13_8_21_14_all_47_10
GAAAGTGCCCCGCCGGTAAATAGTCCGGATCCCGCACTGGAAGAGAAACTAAAGTTTCTCAAGGACCTGCACGAGAAAAACCTGATTGATGAAAAAGAGTACGATCAGAAAAGAAAAGAGTTGCTCAACACCTATCTTTGATCCCCCGCCATTCAGCGTGGAACCAGCCAACAATAGCGGAGCCTGGTCCAGCAAAAAGCTGTTTCGACTTAATTTCCTCTACCCGTTGCCGCCATGGCTATTGGTGTGGTTTGAAAGAATTTCATCGACCTTGTCCATAAGATCGTTACGCTCCTGATTGGTGGCGTCGATCTTCCTCTTTGTTTGAACGATCACGGCATCCGGCAAATCTGTTCTGCGGACTTCGTCCTCCAAATGCCATAGTTTGATATTGCGGAAAGCCAGTTCGCTCACGGCATTGCCCAACTCTTTAATTGCAGAAGAAGATGAAACATTGGTGTTGGTATACATCTTTATTTTTTCATCGCGAATACGGACTTCCCCCCTGAGAGCGGCACCGAGAAAGCTGTCTATTTCTTTTGCCAGTTCCTGCCTTTGCCTGTCTGCCAAGTCCCGTTTTGTCTGAAGTTCTTCTCTCTTCAAGGCGGGTGTTTCCGCATCTTCCAACGCTTCGTCCAGATGCCAGATGCGCAGATTTTTAATAGAAAGTTTATCGACCAGACTGCCTAGAGTTTCTGCCATAGAAATTAATTTTAAAATGAATTGTTTATAAAGCACGCTTATTTTTTCAAACTAACACACCCCTTACCGGGGAGGCAAATAGCAATAACTCTTCAAGTGATCAATTTTTAATGATGCAGTTCAAGCCGTCCCGCACTGTCAGCAGAACCGATTCCACACGCGGGTCTTTAATAACCCGCTCATTGAACTGGTGTATCGCCTTGTCGGAATCGTCCTTCGGGTCAAGCACGCGGCCACTCCATAGGACGTTATCCACCGCGATCAATCCCCCCCGGACGAATCAATGGAAGGACGGCTTCATAATAGTTACTATAATTCTCTTTGTCCGCGTCGATGAAAGCCATGTCAAACGAGCCCGTCAATGTTTTAATAGATTCCAGCGCCGGACCTTCCAACAACGTTATTTTTTTTCCATGAGGACTTTCAGAAAAATATTTCCGTGCAAAAGTGATCGCCACAGGGTCCATTTCACAGGTCACCAGGGTTCCGCCTTCAGGCAAAGCCTCCGCCATTGACAGGGCGCTGTATCCCCCGAAGGTGCCAATTTCAAGAATGCGTTGGGCTCCGACCAGGCGAGCCAGAAGTTTTAACAATTGAGCTTCCACCCGGCCCGTTGTCATGTGAGGGATTTCCAGTTTCTGGTAGGTTTCCTCTTCCAGCCTTCTTAACAGATCACTTTCTTCGCTGGTGTGATCAAAGGCATATTGCTCTATCTTTTCATCAATAAAATCCATGAATGAACCCTCCTACAGTTTTCCTAATACGCCACAATTCCCTCGTCCATAGTCCGCCAGGTATACCAGGTTCCCACCGTTTCAAAAGGTTGCCATTTTTTCCCCAAAGCACGCACTCGATCGGGGGTGGGCAGTGCTCTCATATTGTAGAGTTGCTTCAGTCCGGCTCTGAGCCCTAAATCCCCTACCGGCAAAACATCCAGCCGATTCAGAGAGAATATCAGGAACATTTCCGCTGTCCATCGTCCAACCCCATAAACACCGGTCAACTGGCGGATAATTTCCTCATTATCCTGATAGGCCATTCGGTGCGGACGAACACTGCCATCCAGAAATTTTGCACTGAGGTCCTTTATATACTTCACCTTCTGACCCGACAGGCCTGCCTCCCGCAAATGCTTTTCCGGCAAACCCTGCACTTTTTCGGGAGTGGGGCGGGCTCCGGTAAAAAGGTTTTGAAAACGATGGGTGATGGATTCCGCGGCTTTCGTCGAAATCTGTTGCGCGACAATGGCTTTACATAAAACCTGAAAATAATTCCTGTTCCGTGCCAGTTTGAAGGGACCCAACCGGCGTATCACACCCGCCATCACGGCATCCCTCTCATCAAAATGTGTCAGGATTATTCTTTTACTGGGAAGCAACATCCCGGTCACCCTCGCCAGTCTACCTGAAACGCCCGGACGCTTTTAAGGTTTGGAGAGGCTTTAAGTTGATCCACAGCCCGGTCACTGATCCGGTTTTGGTACAGGTCCAGAGTGACCAAACAGGGAAACGCCTGCGAACCGCAAAGCAAATCCACAGCGCTATCCTGCAATCCGTTTCCGGCGATAGATAAAAGAGTCAGATTCTGAAAGTTTTCAGACTCGCACAACGCCTTAAGGCCCTCCAGCCCTAAACCTGTCTTTTGCAGATAAAGTTCCCGCAGGTTTTGCAGTGTAGATTTTCCAGCAAGAATCCGCGCGCCTGCTGGTCCTACCGGATTGAGGTTGAGGTAAAGCATTCTCAGGTTGGAAAGAGATGTTGACTCCGCCAACGCTTTCAGGCCTTCAAGACCAATTCTGTTCCCCTGGAGAAAAAGTTTCTGCAAATTCTCCAGATAAGGGGAAACGGCTATGGATTGTGCCGCATAATTCGTGAGCTTGTTATTTGCCAGAGAAAGAACCATCAGTTTTTCAAGTTGAGGCGAATTTGCCAATGTCTCCACCCCTTCATTGCCGAACTCGTTTTTATCCAGCCACAACTCCTTAACTTTACGGATTCCGTCATAGGTTAAAAGATCCTCGACCTCTTCAATAAGAACTTCTTTGTCTATGAGGTTGAGTTTATAAATGGCCTTCTCACAGCTTTCAATTGCGGCGTTGGCCTCAGCCTCGCTCCAAACCATGGCCGTAGAATCGTCTGGCTCATCAGCCAAAACCGTCAAGCTGTTTCTCACCAGACTTTCAAAAAAAGGGCTCATCATTTCAGCCATCCTTGCTCTTTAAAAAAAGCAATGATTTCATGGGCCGTTTCCCCGGGTTTTCGGCTGGTGGTGTCGCAAATAAAATCGGCGGAAGACTGGTATTTTTCATGCCTGTCAGCAAGAATTTTTTTTTGCTCTTCCTCAAAACTGAGTCCTTCTTCCAGACTGGGCCGGTTACGATCTTTTTTTATCCTCCGGATAATCGTGGGCAAGCTCGCCGTAAGCAGGACGCATTTCCCCCCTCTTTTCAGAAGGGCCATATTATTATCATCCAACACGACCCCGCCACCACAGTCAATGATACTTTCCCGCGCCTCTTTCGTCACCTGCTCCACAACTTCGCCTTCCAGTTTGCGAAAACCGGGCCACCCTTCCAATTGTACAATTTCGGGAATGGTTTTCCCTGCGGTTTGGGCAATCAAATCATCTATTCTATACAGTTTTCTCCCCAGTTCTTCAGAAAGAATTTTCGAAATCACCGATTTTCCGGTCCCCCTATAACCCAGCATGACTATATTCAACGACCTGTATCCTGTGTGAGTGCAGACTTTTCAAGTTTCCTTTTTCAGTCTCTGAAAGAGTCCCGTCCGCTAAAAGGCTTTGTTTTTAATAACGCAAAAAGAGTAAAGCAATATTTCTGCCGATGCAAACGAAACCTTCGTCAATTGGAAAAGCACAGCATTTCTTATGTTTTTCTTTTTACACAAACTCCCTATGATATAATCGGGGCTCTTGGAGAAATCATTTTTCACATTCTCTTGGGCCAACCATTAAGCAGGGAAAGGGCAAATTGTGAAAAAATTTATTCTTTTAGTTGCACTGACCATCTTTATCCAGGCACCCGGAGTCTGGGCGGATGAGGATGCGGATACCCAGAAAAAAATAGACCTTTGCGCAAAAGGAAATTCAACGGCCTGTTTTAATATGGGAGAACGCTACCGCGTTATCGAGAGGAACAATAAGATTGCCTTGGAGTATTACATTAAGGCCTGTGATTCTGGCTTTATGACGGGATGCACCAATGGCGGCATCCTCATGGCCATGAAAGGCACACCTTATAGCAAGGAGTTCAAGGAGGCTAGAAAAATGTTCACCAAGGCTTGCGATGCCGGTGAGGACCAGTCCTGTTTTAACATTGGAACTCTGAATTATAAGGAAGGACGCCAGAAACAAGCTCTGCAATTTTATTTAAAGGCCTGTGACATGGGCAACCAACCCGGTTGCGAAAGACACAAGAGGTTATCGCGATAAAATATGCAAGAAAAAATCAAGAACTGGGAGGAACTGTGTAACGACGGGGAAAATTATGGCGGCGAGGGGAAAAACCTTTCCCCTAAGGAAAAAATCCTTTTTGAAAATATTAAGGACAAAAAAGTCCTTAAAATTCAGGATGCCTATCTGTTTTCCAAAACCGGAAAAATTGAGGACAACCACGGCAAGGACCTGGCCGAACTAATCGCCAACTTCCCATTCATCAAAACTATATCCAGCCTGATCCTCACACACAACCAGCTTGGGCCGGATGGGATGAAAATTCTCGCAGAGTCTCCCTACCTGCCCAAAATCACCGACCTGCATTTAGGTTCCAACAATCTGGGCGATGAAGGCGCTAAAATCATCGCCGAGTCAGAAGTTTTCTCAGAGCTGGTTACCCTGAACCTGGAATGGAACGGCATCACCGCGGAAGGAGCCAAAGCCCTGGCAAAATCTTCTGTACTTACAAAATTGGAATACTTAAATCTGGTGGACAACCGGGTCGGCGATGAAGGCGCATTGGCCATCGCCGATTCAGACAATCTCAGCAACCTGACCTATTTGCATCTGGGGGGAAACCGGGTTAAGTCTGACAAAGCCAAAACAGCTTTGAAAAACTCCCAAAAACTCACTAAACTGGAAAAACTCAAAGTTTTCTAAAGCTGAACTTAAACCGTTGAAGCCAAACAACGGATGAACTCACAAGTTTAAATGGAATTGGGGTCATCGGGACGAAGTAGTTCCGGCCGGGAGTAGTTGACCAGTCCGGCATCGGTCTCCACACCCTCCTTGAGCACCAGGGTTTTCAGGCCGGTCAGGGTTTTGCTTTCATAAATCGCCTGCGCCCCCTCAACTCCAAAGTAATTTCTTCCGGCATAAAGATGCGTCAACCCGGCCAGTGAGACCGATTCTCCCAGGGCTTTAGCGCCCTCATCCCCAAACATGTTTTGCGAAAGCCGCAAAATTTTGAGAGCCTTCCACTTCGGGGCCGAGACAAGAACCTTCACGGCCTCGTCTTTCAATTTATTGGCAGAGAGGTTCAGTTCCTGCAATTGGTCCATGAGGTTTCCCTGAACCATTTCTTTGAGACCTTCAACATCAATATAGCTACGTTCCAGAATCAGCGTCTTCAACCCGGAAAAATACGTCGCCTCTCCCATTGCTTTGGCGGTTTCGTTGCCAACCTCATTCCATCCAACATCCAGGAATTCCAGGTTGGAGAAATTTTTAGACCGCATAAAAGCCGCCACAGAGGAATCTGCAAGGCGGTTATCGGAGATAACCAGTGTTTTTAAGTTTTCCA
>PCTK01000144.1:0-5345 GCA_002786505.1 Nitrospinae bacterium CG22_combo_CG10-13_8_21_14_all_47_10
GAGCGTTGAAGGCCGGTTTAAAGCTGGTAGTCAATATGTGTTTGAGAGCCCTGACTTTCATAAAGATTTCGACAGTGAATTGGAATTGCGCCTGGGCCTGCTTGGAAAATTGATCAAAAAAGAAGGATGGGTTCTTGATTATGAATTGTCTGCCGATGCGAAACAGGCAGATGGCCCGAGTGTGCAGTCGAGGCTTCGCCGGGAAACGGATATAGATTTTTTTCGTGCCTGGTTGCGTCTGGATAATGGGAGTTTCAAAATCAGGGGTGGGCGACAAAAAATTCTTTTTGGTTCTGGAACCATATATCGCCCATTGGGACTTTTTGATACCCGGGATGTGACCGGTGTTGTTCCTGAGACCCGGGGGGTGGATGGGGTCCGCATTACCCAGTTCCCGTCTGAAACCACTCTTGTTGAAGGGTGGGTGGTGCCGGCGAAAAAAGACAGTGCATTGATAGTGGGTATGCGCGGAGAAATGTTGGTGGAAGGTGTTGAAGCGGGCGCTGTATTTCAGTATCACCCCGAATCTGATCTGGAAGATTTACCTGGGTTTGATCAGGAAATGGTGCAGATGGGATATCATATAAAAGGAGAAAAGGAATTTGGTTTTTGGAATGAAAGCCGTTTGGATATGGAAATTCAGCCCTCATCTCCGGTTCGATTCGATACGGTTTTTGGAACGGACTACACTTTTAATGTCGGTGAGGGGTTGCATGTTTTGGTGGAGTATTTTTTCACTACCCGGCAAAAGGATTTTACTTTGCTCGACGCGAAGGGACAACGTACCTTTCAGCAAATTGGTCTTTCTTTCGATCAGCCGATAGGGATAGATATTAAGTGGCAGTTATTCGGGCTTTATGATTTGCGGGATAAAAGTTTTCAGTGGGTTCCTCAAATTGAATATGCGCTGACCGACACTTTGTTCCTCTATGCTCATGGGCGGGTGGGAGGCACTGTGAAGACGGGGAAAAAAGATGGACGGTTATTTCGCAAAACCGACGTTTTTAACGGGACCGAATCTTTTGTGGGGTTGACACTGGTGAATTATTTTTCGGGGACGCTTTTAAAATGAGCGGAACTTTAATCACACTCGAACGGGTGTGCAAAGTGTATCGGGTAGGGGAAGAAAACTTCACCGCGTTGAACGATGTCAGTATGGAGGTGGGTAATGGGGCTTTCATGTCCTTTGTCGGCCCCTCTGGTTCGGGAAAAACCACCTTGTTGAATTTAATTGGTGGTTTGGATCGCCCAACGACCGGCAACGTCCTTTTCAAGGGAACCAATCTCGCAACCATGAGTCGGGAGAAGCTGGCGGCATACCGCAGGGAAAATATTGGTTTCATTTTCCAAACTTATAACCTGCTACCGGTCTATTCGGTTTATGAAAATGTTCTTTTCCCGTTAATCCTGAACGGACAGGAAGAAAGCCATGTCCGGGAACGGGTTGAGGAGATGGTTGTCAAGGTAGGCCTGAAAGATCAGATCAATAAAAAACCGGCACAATTGTCGGGTGGGCAATGCCAAAGGGTGGCGATTGCCAGGGCATTGGTTAAAGACCCCCTCTTGATTCTTGCGGATGAACCGACCGCTAACCTGGACTCCGAAAACTCGGCCCAGATTCTGGAGTTGATGCGGGAACTCAACCATGAGTTTAAAGCCGCGGTGATTTTTTCTACCCATGATGAAAGGGTAACTAGATATATTCGGCGTGAAGTCCGACTGGAGGACGGCAGGATAAGCTGGGACAAGCGTAGAAATGGAACGGAGATAGAATCTTGAACTGGGATATCGCCAATAAAAATTTCTACCGCCAGGGCTTGCGGGCTTTTCTGAATGTGCTGGTGACGGCACTTTCCATCATCGCTCTTATTTTCATGTTGTCTTTGTTAAACGGATTTCAGGCGCAGGCGACACGGAATATGGTATTGACCGATGTCGGCGGCGGTCATTACCGGGTTCCCGGACTTGATATCCTCACCCCAACGGAGTGGGAAGACCATACCATGCCGGTGCCGCAAATTTTTGGGGTTCTCCCTGAAACAGACAAGGCTGAAGTATTAATTCAGCAAGGTCAGCTTTATCCTAACCGCCGATTATTTCCGGTGCAGTTGCGTGGAATTGAAATGCACCAATCCCTTCTTGATTTGCCATTGGCAGGATTGAAATCCTATGGCGACAAGCCAGAGGATGTGATTCCGGCTGTGGTGGGTGTCAAAATGGCCCGCAAAGCGCATTTAAAAAAAGGCGATACGGTGGTTTTGAAATGGCGCGATAAGGGCGGTGCGGTGGATGCCCGCGATGTTTTGATTGTGGATGTGGGAGACATTATTAATCCGCGGATTGATGATGGCGTGGTCTGGTTACGGTTGGATCATTTGCGATCCATGACAGATCGTGCAGGGGAAGTGAGTTGGGTGACAGTGCGTCAATATTTGGGAACGGTGGAGGGATTTGAGTTTCATGGCTTGGATTTGTTGATGGCTGACTTGCTGGCCCTTTTGCGTCAGGATCGTATCAATTCAAAAATCCTTTGGGGAATATTAATGGTCCTGGTCTGCACGAGTGTGTTCAACACGCAGATCCTGAATATTTTTAAACGGCAAAAAGAAATTGGCACCCTGATGGCTCTCGGCATGGAGCCAGGAAGGATCGTGAGGATATTTACCCTGGAGGGTGTGCTCGCGGCTTTGTGGGCCTTGATGTTGGCGGCGTTGCTGGGTGTGCCTTTTTTTATCTGGTTTCAGGGAGTCGGGTTTGATGTGTCACATTTAAGTGAAGCTTCTTTCCCTATCAGGGAAACGATTTATCCTGATTACCAGCCGCGGGAAATTTTTGTTTCGGTTCTCATTGTGCTGGCTTTGATCATCGCTTCCGCCTGGGTGCCGGTGAAAAAAATCAGTCGACTGGACCCGACCCTGGCCTTGCGGGGGAGGGCAATCACTTGATCCGATTTTGGTTTCGAGGGCTGATGCGTGACAAATCCCGTTTCCTGTTTCCGTTTACGGTGGTGGCGGTGGGAGTAGCTTTGGTGGTGGCTTTGGTTGGCTTCATGGAAGGGGTATTCATGGGCATGATCGACATGACGGCCAATCTCGACTCCGGCCATTTGCGACTGGTGAACAAACCCTTTTACGATGAAGAGCATTTGCGCCCGTTGGATCGTGCTCTTGCCAACCAACGCGAAACTCATGACTGGCTGGTGAAAGACTCTGAAGTGGACTGGTCGCCAAGGATCCGCTGGGGAGCGATTCTGGATGTCCCCGATGAAAAGGGGGAAACCCGCTCACAAACCCCGGTGGTGGGTATGGGGCTGGATTTGAAGTCGCCAAACTCCAGGGAGATAGAGAGGTTGCGCTTGAAAGCCTCCCTGGTTGAGGGGGAACTCCCTAAGGGATTCAATGAAATGCTGATGGGGGATCAACTGGCAGAGGTCCTTGGGGTTTCAGTGGGGCAGTCTGTCACGTTGCTCGGCCAGTCTTTCGATGGCGGGATGGTGGCTGATAATTATCGGGTCGCAGGTCTCGTCCGGTTCGGAGTCTCCGCCATGGATAAAAAAATGGTGCTGATTGACCTGGCTGACGCGCAGAACACTTTTTATCTGGACGATATGGTCACGGACTGGTTGGGTTATTTTCCACCCAGTACAGAGTTAGACGATTATGAAGAAGTCAAAAGAAGTATGCGCATGGCTCTGGCGGATTGGGCACCGCCAAAAGACTGGGCCAAAGACGATGTCCCCATCGTGCTTAGCATTCGCGACCAGCAGAACATTGGGGCGATCATGGATAAGTTCCGGGTCATTAAAGGATTTGTGGTGGGAATTTTCACCTTTCTCATGGTGCTTGTGCTTTGGAATGCCGGTATTCTCAGCGGTATTCACCGCTATGGAGAAATGGGGTTACGCCTGGCTTTTGGCGAACCACATTGGAAGTTGATAGTTAGTTTGGCAATTGAAGGGCTGTGGATCGGGATTCTTGGCTCGGCGGCCGGGTCGTTACTGGGGGGCTCGTTTGCCTGGTACCTTCAAGAAGTGGGATTAAATATGGGCGACAGTTTCGCCCAGTCGGGGCTGATGATCAACGATGTGGTGCGGGCGCGTGTGACGGTCGGCGGATTTATCCAGGGCATAGTGCCCGGCCTTTTCGCCAGTGTCGCCGGGACCCTTTTTGCCAGCATGGCGATCTTTAAACGGTCGGAAGCCAACTTGTTCCGCGAACTGGAGGCGGGGTAAAAAATGCCTGCGATGAAAAATAAAATTGCCTCGGCCCTGATTTATCTTTTTTTGTTTGTTGTGCCCGCTTTCGCGGAGGAGATCAACGCACAAAAATTGCTGGAGCAGGTGGACGACAACTTATGGGCCAATACAAAATTTATATCAGGACGACTCATCATCGACAACGGTCGAAAAGTGCGCACCCTGACTCAGGACTCGTGGATGGAAGGCGTGGACCGTTCTTACAGCCATTACAAATCGCCAGCCCGTGAAAAGGGTACGAAAATGCTCAAAATCGGTGGCCAACTGTGGATGTACACCCCGCGTACGGACCGGAAAATATTGATCGCCGGGCATCTTCTCAGGCAGTCGATGATGGGGAGCGACCTCTCTTATGAAGATATGATGGAAGACCATAAGTTAAGCCATTCTTATTCCGCGACTCTGGAAGCCTTCGAGGAATTTGGCGGCATTAACTGCGCCGTTCTTCATCTTGTCGCGCGGGACAAGGAAACTACCTACCAGACCCGCAAGGCCTGGATTGACCCTGATAAACACATTGTTTTGAAAGAGGAACGGTTTGCTAAAAGTGGAAAACTGTTAAAAAGGATTGAATTCAGGGATTACGGGAAAATCGATCACCGCCTGTTTCCCCGCACCATGGTCTTTCGCGATATGTTGAAGGAAGGTACCCAGACCACCTACAAGTTTGATGTCATCGAATTTGATGTCGAAATCCCGGAAAAATATTTCTCCCAGAGTATTCTGAAAAGGTGAGGGTGGATTAATAATGCGTCCGAACATGGGAATACTCATCTCTACCTGACGCGGGAAGGTGAGAAGCCAGTTATTTTTGCCATCCTTCATGAACGCATGGATACGCTGGAACGGATCAAGAGTCGCCTTGCATAATAAAGTTTTAAAATCTCCACTGTTTGACAAGCTCGCCCTGCAAGTTTAAACTTAGTGAATAACCCAGCTTTATTAATTTATCAGGAGGTGCTTTATGAAGATCATAAAGAAGCCAGCAGACTTTGTGGTGAAGCAACTGCAAAGCAAACGTTATCATGTGAAAAAGCAGGATAACAAAAAAGCCTATAACCGAGAGAGTGCCAAAAAGGAATTCAGGAGT
>PCTK01000144.1:5410-8023 GCA_002786505.1 Nitrospinae bacterium CG22_combo_CG10-13_8_21_14_all_47_10
AGTCCCTTTTAAAGTCAATTATTTGTTGAGCTTTTGAATCACGTCCTGTAATGCATTTGCTGTTTCAGCACGCTGTGGCTTTCTGTTCCTGCGCCGATCACGGCGATGAGGGGCAGTCTTTCAGCATTCATCTTCAATACCAATAAACGCTAATTGGCGCATAAGGTCGAGTAAATGCGCTTCGGAACTGTCGAACGGAGTTTGGTTCTCTTCTGTTTTCAGGCTCACTTCATGGCCTTTTTGTATGAGGTGGTAGATCAGTGACGCGGCTTCGCTCACTCGTTCTTCCAGAACTTCTCCTGTAACGGGTCGGTTGCTGGCGGGATCGGTCAGGGTCAGGAAAACTGTATAGCTTTGCAGGTTGTGACTGTGAAACTCTTTAACTCTCAAGTTCCCCGTTTTGGCGGAAGATTTCCAGTGCACGGAGCTTAAGGAATCGCCGGGCTGGAATTCCCGGATGGCATGCAGTTCTTCCCCTCTTGGTTGCACGGTTCCTTCGCCTTCCAGCCCGGCTTCCGAATACTCTGGAAGTTTGACTGGGTGAATGGATGGGAAAACCACAGTCTCTAATTTTAAAGGTATGGTTTTGGTTTTATAAAAAAAACCGAATGGAAAACGGGTTGTCAGTCGACATGCGCTAATTTTTAAATGCCCACGTTTTTGCGCTGTAAGCATTACCGGTTTCTCCATGGTTGCGCCAGCGGGGATAAAAAAGAAATAAGGCTCTGGTTCCAATGAGAAGGATTGCCGGGATTGGGCTGGCTTAACGCGAATGGAATAAGACGGCTCCCATTTCTTATGATTGCTTAATTTTAATATTACGGAGCCATGTTCCTGAGCGTAAAGATACGGGGGGGCTTGGCCCTGAACGCTGAGTTTTTTCAGGCTCATTTCGGACAGAATCCCGGAAACGACGATAAAACTGCAACACATGGCCAGTATCAAATATAAAAGATTGTTGCCGGTGTTGATCGCGCCAAGTCCGACCCCGATCAAAATCATGATAAAACCCAGTCCTTCGCGGGTCAATTGCAGGGTGCGGTTATGCAGAGCGATGGTGAAATGGGCCATTTCAACGCATTTTAAATGGGCACAGAGACTTGTTCTAAAATCTGGTGGATGATGGCAGATGTATCGGCGAAACGTCTCTTGTGCGACAGGTTGTGGGACTGGGGGATGACCCGGTGGCATAAAACCGGGACCGCCAGGTGTTTGACATCGTCAGGAACGCAGTAGTCGCGTCCACAAACCAGTGCCCAGGCGCGAATTGCCTGCTGAAAGATTAAACCCCCGCGTGGGCTCACGCCGAGAGAGAGGTCTGCGCATTCCCGGGTGGCCGTGATGATGCTGAGAATGTAATCGGTCAGAACAGGTTCGATTTTTATGGTATCGACCAGAGCTTGTAGTTTTAAAACTTCTTCTTTTTCCAGAACGGTCTCAATGTTCCCAGGGTTGGGCCGGGTGGCCTGTTCTTGCAGTAGTCGCCGTTCATCACCTTGAGAAGGGTAGCCCATGGACATATAGAACATGAAACGGTCTAACTGTGATTCCGGCAGGGGATAAGCACCCTGGCTTTCTATCAGGTTCTGGGTAGCGATGACCATAAAAGGGTCTTCCAGAACATAGGTGTTATTGTCGGCGGAAATCTGCTTTTCGTTCATCGCCTCCAGCAAGGCACTCTGAGTGCGGGGTGTGGAGCGGTTGATTTCATCGGCCAGAACAATATTTGCGAACAGTGGGCCTTTTTGGAAATGGAAGCGTTTTTCTTCCTGATCATAAATGGAAACACCGGTGATGTCTGCTGGCAAAAGGTCGTTGGTGAACTGAATGCGTTTGAAGTCCAGTTGCAGTGAGTTCGCCAGACAATGGGCCAGAGAGGTTTTTCCTACACCGGGAACATCTTCAATGAGCAGGTGGCCTTTGGCGAGAAGACAGGTTATGGCAAGGTCAATGGTTTCGCTTTTGCCATAGATGACCTGCTCGATATTTTTTTTCAGCCGACTCAGACTTTCCTGTGCCGATTTCATTTTTTCAGTTCCCGCAAAACTTTTTTCATGTCTTCATGCACGGCTTTGCGGTTTTCCAAAGTGTAAAACCGGATTAGATAGGAGGGGTGCAGAGTGAGCATCAACTTAATGCCTGCATATTCATGCCAGGTGCCGCGCTCCTTGGTGATGGGCACGGGTCTTCCCAAAAGGGTGGACGATGCTGGTTTCCCCAACGCGACAATGACTTTGGGTTTGATGGCTTTTAATTGCTGGATGAGAAAAGGATTGCAGGCGGCAATTTCATCCGGTTCAGGGTCACGGTTGCCGGGTGGGCGGCACTTGACGATGTTGCAGATATAGGTATCTTTTTCCCGGCTCAGCCCCATACCCTTTTCAATAATCTCTGTCAGTTTTTTTCCTGCGCGGCCTACGAAGGGGAGCCCCTGTTCATCCTCATCAGCTCCCGGTCCTTCTCCCACAAAGACAAGGTCGGCGTTGGGATTGCCCGAGCCAAACACAATAGTTTTTCTTCCTTCTGAAAGTTTACAGCGGGTACAGTCCCCCAACTCCTTTTGTACCGCCGCCAGGGATTTGTTATTGGCCATTTCGCTATTTGATTGAGAGA
>PCTK01000133.1:0-321 GCA_002786505.1 Nitrospinae bacterium CG22_combo_CG10-13_8_21_14_all_47_10
TACCTCAGAAAATCTTTTATTCCAGGACAATAAGGCGCGGAAGGTCGGCGACATTGTCACCGTAACGATTAACGAAACGGCGACTTCAAGCCAATCGGCAACCACCAACACTTCCAAAAATACTGCAATGGATATGCGGGCAACTTCCTTGCTGGGCTTGCCGACCAGCCTGGGAGTGCAGAATTTTTTAGGTCTGGGAAACCAGTTTGATCCAACGGTTAATGCCAGTGTTTCTAACTCCAATCAGGGAAATGGAACAGTAACTCGTAATGGGAGTTTAACGGGAAATATTTCGGCAATTATTACTGAAATTTTGCCGAG
>PCTK01000133.1:392-5641 GCA_002786505.1 Nitrospinae bacterium CG22_combo_CG10-13_8_21_14_all_47_10
CAGTATGGATAGCCGATGCCTCAATAAGTTTAACGGGTGAAGGCGTGGTTGACGATGAGCAAAGAAAAGGCTGGCTGGCAAAAATATTGAGCAAGGTATGGCCCTTTTAAGTGAGTTTTTATGAAGCCAAATATGACCATTAAAAAACTAATATCGTTACTATTGATAGCGGGCGGAATTTCCTGGGGTTGCCAGGCTGTAGTGGAAGATTTGACAGGTCCCAGCAGTCTGGGAAACAGGTTAGGAATTCAGGGACTGTTTGGAGGCGCTGGAATAAAAAATGATGGTGCCAGCCAGGCAACGATAAAGGTAGAGGTCTTTACGGTGGACAATGTTCCGGTAACCGGCGCCACGGTTACGTTGACAACAACCTTGGGAACTTTGGCTTCGGCTTCATTGACCACAGGGGCAGGTGGTGCGGCGACTACAACACTAACTTCAGGAACGACTACGGGCACAGCATTCGTAACAGCCACGGTAGACAACGTCAGCGCAACGACATCCGTTCCGATAATAAGCTTTTAATCCAGGGTTTTATGTCTGATTTCATAAAAAATTCCATAGAACGATTTAAGAGCAAAGGGAAGGAGGGGATCCTTTTCCTTCTTTTATCCATCGGGGTCTTTGTGGCATGCCAGGGGGCGCTTGAAGATGGAACGCCATTCGGCCCTTCCACTTCTGTATTTAAAATTTTACCCACCACATCCGTTGTGACAACAGGAGACACTTTAACTTTTGTACCTTTTGGCGGAACGGCACCATTTTCCTGGACCAGTTCCAACACGAGCATAGGCACCATTGTTGTGAACACGGGCGTGTTCACAGCCGGTACAACACAGGGTACTACTACTGTAACTGCTGTTGATGCGGTGGGCAATGTTGCCACAGCATCGGTAACTATTCCTGGCCTTGCCTTGACTTTCGACCCGACCGGAGTAACACAGGTAGCTGTAAACACAGATGATGTGATTACGGTAACGGCAAATGGTTCGGGAGCGGGTTTTACGGCCACTGTTGTCAACAACGATACCGGATCAACTTTTATATTAAAACCCACTTTCTCAGCAACCACGGGAACAACGTTTACGCTCACTTCGCCAGCGACTTTGCCGACTCTGGCCCAGGGCAATCAGACTTTCACGATTACTGTTACCGACACGGGCAACAGCAATAAGGGTACGCTCACATATGTATTCCAGGCAGATACAGTCTAAATCTCAAACTGGGGAAACTATGGTTAATCATTATTTCGGACAAAAATTCTGGGCAGTTTTAATACTGGTATTTTTTCTCGCAAGCCCGGCTCATTCTGCGCGGATCAAAGATTTATCCGGCATAAAAGGAGTCCGAAGCAACCAATTGATCGGTTTGGGATTGGTAATCGGGTTGACGGGAACCGGTGACAGCGCGACCAACGTATTTTTCTCCATTCAGACGATTGTCAGCATGCTGAAAAAGATGGGGGTAACCGTTCCCACCGCAGAAGTTGACCAGTTGAAATTTAAAAATATCGCAACAGTTATCGTCACAGCCGACCTTCCTGCATTTGCATCACAGGGAGATCATATTGATGTGACGGTGTCGTCGTTGGGTGATTCCAAAAGCCTTCAAGGTGGAACGCTTTTAATGACACCGCTCAAAGGTCCGGACACCAATACCTATGCGGTAGCCCAGGGACCCATCTCGATAGGAGGTTTTGCTGTAGCGGGAGGTGCCCGGGGGGTTCAGAAAAACCACCTGACGGTTGGAAGAATTGCAAATGGCGCTTTGGTTGAAAGGGAAATTAAATACAACTTTAATGTCAAAGATGAAATCATTCTGGCATTGAAAAAAACAGACTTCACCACCGCAAGTAGAATTAGCAAAGCTATCAATGATGACATGAAGGACACTCTGGCCTCTATGATTGATGGGGGGACTGTTCGGGTAAAGGTCCCCGAATTATTTCAGAAAAATACTTCGGGTTTTGTTACAAGAATTGAGAATCTGGATGTCAATCCCGACTCAGAAGCCAAAGTCATCATTGATGAGCGCACCGGAACGGTGGTGATGGGAGAAAATGTAAAAATTTCCTCTGTCGCGGTCGCCCACGGGGCCTTATTCATCCATATTAAGGAGGAAACGATAGTTTCCCAACCTCCTCCGCTGGCGCCGGAAAATGCGGAAACGGTCATTCTTCCCCGAACCCGGATAGGAGTGGGAGAAGGGCAAGACAAACTTCTTGTCATTCCTAAAAGTGTATCCTTGGGAGATGTTGTCAAGGGGTTGAACTCGATTGGGGTCACGCCAAGGGATTTGATTTCCATCCTTCAGGCTATCAAAGCTTCGGGAGCCCTGCACGCTCGCTTGGAAATTATTTAAGGTCCCATGAAATTCCGGAAATTTTTGCCTCCCCGCACCCTGAATCACCCAGGGCTTCTCCGCCAACCATTTACCAGTAATGCTTGTAACCAATTGCATTTAAAAGACTTATGTTGTCGGTTCGGGCTTCTGCTTTGATGGGAGATTTTGGTACGTTGCTTGCAAAAATTTATTAAAGAGATTTAAAACGAGGACAATATGGATTCCATCAAATCAGCTCAAATCCAAAATACTTTGTTTAACCAACTGACAGAGAAGAATTTGGAGCGTATGAGAGGCCAATCGAAATTTGGCAAACTTGGCTCCGATAAAGACATGGAAAAAGTGGCACGGGATTTCGAATCGGTTTTTGTTAACAAATTGTTTGAGTCTATGAGGAAAGCGATCCCCAAATCAGGTCTTTTTGATAGTTCGGCTATGGAAATGTATCAGTCGATGATGGATCAGGAAATGGCTAAAAATATGTCTGAGCGAAAGGGAATGGGGCTGGGAGAAATGGTCTATAAAGATTTAAGCAAGATGGATAAAATCCTTCGAGGTGAGGCACTTTCCTCTTCAACCTCCCAAATACCCATGACTCTAAAAACCGGAAATGAATTGGGAGAATAAGATATGAACCGGTTATATAAGAATCTTGAAGATTTACTAAAACAAAAAATCAAGCTTTATGAAAATTTCACTAAGCTTTTGGAAAACGAATGGGTTTGTGTCTCCAATTATTCCTACGACTCTTTGCAGGAAATTATTGCCAAAAAAGAAGACCAGGTTCTGCAAATGCAGTCGCTGGAAAACAGCCGCTCTTGCTTAATGAAGAAAATAGCGGAGAAACTGCAAGTGCGTCCATCAAGTTTGACTCTTAAAAAATTGATCCAAATAAAAGGAAATCCCTATAAAAATAATCTGGCGCAGTGCAGAAAGAAGTTACTTTTCCAAATTAAACAAATCAATGAATGGAGTGAAAGGGTCAGAAATTTGATGGATCATTCTGCTCTGTCATTAAAAAAATCATTGGCCTATATCCACTCTGCCGATGAAAAGGCGCAGTCTCCCTATTTGGCCAATGGCCGGGTGATGCAGGGGCGCGCCGAGGGTAAAATGGTGAGCATGGATGTTTAACAGGAATCAGGTTGAAACTTTGATTTTATCCAACTGGTTTTAAGAGGTCCGCTTTAATGACATCCAATATATTCAGCGTACTGAATACCGCAAAATTGGGGTTACTGGCCCAGCAGTTAGCCATCGAAGTTACTGGGCAGAATATTGCCAATGTGCAAACTGAAGGTTACTCGCGTCAGGAGGTCAATTTTGAAGCCATGAACCCCAGAAGCTTCAGTTTAGGGCAACTTGGCACCGGGGTTCGCGTTGCGGGCATTGAGCGTGCCCATGATAAATTTTTATTTTCGCAAATTTTAAGCGAAGGCGACACACTGGGCAGGTTTCAGATAAGAAAAGATGTTTTCGACCAGCTCGAATTATTACTCAGCGAAACCAACGGACAAAGCCTCAATCAATCCTTAAGTAAGTTTTTTGATGGACTGCAAGATGTGGCTTCTAATCCCACTGGCTTGCCTGAACGTTCCAGCCTTCTTGCAGAGGCGCAAAACCTGGCCTCGGCTTTTAATTATCTTGGCGAATCATTATTTCAAATTCAACAGAATCTGGATTCGGCCATTTCGGTGGAAGTGGCAAAAATAAACAGTCTTGCCCAGGAAATTGCGGCATTGAACAAATCCATCCATGCCAATGAGCCCACCACATTTAGCGCCAATGATTTGCGAGATAAAAGGGATCTGAAAGTAAAAGAACTTTCTGAATTGATTGATTTGAATTTTGTTGACGAACAGGATGGGCAAATCAGCCTGACTCTGGATGACGGGACTCCTCTGGTATTACAGTCCACAGCTTTTACTATGGACACTTCCATAAACGGAAATAACAAATCTTTTCTCGATATTGGAATCCAGGACTCTGCGGGAAACAGCACGAATATCACTTCGTCGATCACCGGGGGAACTCTCAGGGGTTATCTGGATATGCGCGATACGGAAGTGGAAGCTGTGAGAGATAAACTGGACCGGCTGGCGGCAGGTTTTGTCCAGGAGTTCAACGAAATTCACCAGCAGGGATTTGGAATTGACGGATCAACAGGAAACAATTTTTTTACCGCTTTAAAAACGACCGTATTGACCAATGTCAATAATACCGGATCGGCCACATTAACGGCGTCCAACGGAGATCCCTCGAATATTTCAATAGATAAATATGAAATCACTCTAACAGGTACAAATTCATTTTCATTGGCAAATTTAACAACGGGGGCCAGTTCAGGAACATTCACTTTTACATCGGGTTCTACGTTTAACCTTGCAAATGGTTTTGCGGTCACAATTTCAGGAACTCCGGCTGTGGGGGATAAGTTTAAACTTTCGGTTTCAGAAAGCGCGGCCCGGGACTTTTCAGTTTCAAACGGAGTGTTATCCAATTCCAATAAAGTATCAGCGGGACTCAACTCCAGTACAGATGGCGCCAATGCTTCGAAGTTGATGGAGTTGCAATCCAAATTAGTATTCGATAGCGTTACTCTGAAAGCAGGTTCAGGGACGTTCACATTTGATGAGTTTTATAGTTCGATAGTCAGTACAGTTGGAATCCAGTCATTTTCTTCCCGGTCTACCTTGTCCCAGCAGGATGGAATTCTTCTTCAATTGAATGCAAGACGGGAGAGCATCGCAGGCGTTTCAATAGATGAGGAAATGATCAACATGATTAAGTTCCAACAAGCCTATAATGCCGCCGCTCGTCTCATCGGGGTTGCGGACGAGCTTCTGGATACAATAATTTCTCAAGTCTAAGGCGTTAATGCTTTATAAATAGGGAGAACCGGAATG
>PCTK01000228.1:0-2121 GCA_002786505.1 Nitrospinae bacterium CG22_combo_CG10-13_8_21_14_all_47_10
TAACAGAAAAACTGAGAGCCACCATCACCAGACTGAACAAGACAGATCGTGAAAGCAAATCCACCCAGGAAGAAAAAACCGTCCTGCCTGGGTTTTTCAAGAATAAAGGAGAATAGAAAGATGCAAATTAAACACTTTGAACCAGGAGAAGTAGTGTTCGAGACCGACAGTCCGAGCGATTGCGCTTATCTCGTTGAAGAAGGAAAGTTTGAGGTCTCCAAAGCGCTCAATGGGAAAAAGATGGTCATTGGCATCCTCTCCGAAAAAGATATTTTTGGAGAAATGGGATTGATAGACGGCCAGCCTCGTTCTGCAACCATTACCGCCCTTGAAAAAAGCACGGTGTCCGTTATAACCCAGGAATGTTTCAACTCCATCGAAAGAACGAATCCGGAAGCCCTCGTGCCTCTTTTACGGGTGCTTTCAGCGCGAATTCGCAGTTCCTACAAGCTGGAAATTTAAAAGGGGTCTTCTTTGTGAAGTATTCCAGCAATCCCAATCCCGTAAAATTACCATAACCCGCATATTTACAATGAGTTATATTTAACATAAAATTAGTAGCGGATTAATGGTCAAGTTTATTTCCCGAAAAACCGTTTTATAAATGTAAACCCCAATTATTAAGCAGTTTGACTCCGGTTTTTGTATAATGAGAAGAAAGATCCCGAAGGCATCCAACTGGCTCGAAGATCGTTCTTCATTACGTGTCTACTTGAAAGATTTCCGGTGAATGAAAACTCTCAGTTACCAAACTTTCAAACCCGGGACACAACCACAAAATGAGTCAGTGGCTATCGGTGATACAGCGGAAACCTTTTTGCCCAAGGAGCCCTTGACCAACCCACCTAAAGTCCTGATCGTCATCCCGGCCTATAACGAGGGAAAAAATATAGGTGCCGTTCTTGGTGGTATCCAAAAGCAGTCGCCGGGAATTCCAATATTGGTAGTCAATGACGGCTCTTCTGACAATACGGAAAAAGTAGTCCTGGAACATAACGCGAATGTCATCAACCTACCCTACAACTCAGGTTATGGCATCGCACTGCAAACTGGATTTTTATATGCTGTAAAAAATAATTATTCCATCGTGGTGCAAATGGATTCTGATGGCCAGCATGATCCGGCAAATATTAAAGATCTGGTCGAAGAAGTGCAAAAGGAAGATTGTGACGTGGTGATAGGCTCACGGTTTTTAAGCAAAGACTCTTATAAGTCATCTTTGCCCCGCCATGCCGGAATGTTGTTGTTTGGCGGTATTGCGTCAATCCTGTGCGGGCGAAAAGTCACCGACCCCACTTCAGGGTTTCAGGCCTTAAAGGGACGGGCCATTCAGTTTGTCGCCAGTGACAATTACCCTCCAGACTACCCCGACGCTGACTTTATTATTCTGCTGAACCGCTGTGGCTTTAAAGTTAAAGAAATCCCGGTAACCATGCACGCCAGCCCAAAAAAAGAATCCATGCATCACGGGCATAAAACAATTTACTATGTATTTAAAATGTTTCTTTCAATTTTTGTGACTCTACTCAGAAAGTCCCAAAAGAGGTAACCCATGCCCCCTCGAATCCAGGTAATCTCCATTTTGATTTGCATCCTCCTGGTCGCATATGTTTTTGAACTGGTCAGAAGAAAGCACTTGAGCGAAGAATACTCAATGGGCTGGCTGATCACTGGAACTTTAATGCTTATTCTTTCTGTTTCTGAAGATGCCATACGGTGGGTTTCCAGCCTGGTTGGCGCCACGTTATTCACTTCCACGCTATTCTTTTTTGGGCTTTTATTCCTCATGGTCATCTGCCTGCATTTTTCTATTTGCATTTCCGCATTGACCCAGCAAGTGCGTACTCTGACACAGCACATCGGAATCCTGGATCACGAAAAGAAATTACTGGAAAAGAAAATCCATCAATCCCCTTGGGAAACCGGCACTTCCAACCTGGAGCAGACTTGAGAATCCTACGCACCATAGAAACCTTTTTGCCTTATGTTTGCGGTCCCGCGAATCAGGCGTTCCAAATTTCACACCGCCTTGAAGAAAAAGGAATCTCGTCACCGGTCTTCACGACCTACTCAGACATTTCCCCAAACCTTCCAGAGTTGGAAAAAATAGGTCAAGTCTCT
>PCTK01000228.1:2131-5219 GCA_002786505.1 Nitrospinae bacterium CG22_combo_CG10-13_8_21_14_all_47_10
TCAGGTCGCAATTTAAGATCATGCGGTATATTGTAAGCGCGGGAATTCTGCCTCACTTGAAAAATTTTGACATTCTGCACAGCCACAATTACCGCAACTTCCAGACCGACAGCGGTTTTTTTTTGCGCTCTTAAAGAGCAAACCTTTCATCTTAAACACTCATGGGTCCCTGCTCGGATTCAAAAACTATCTCCCTTCGTTTTTCCAGCAGTTGCCTTATCATGCTTATGACTGGATAACTCTAAAAACCTCTGCCAAAAGGGCTGACGCCATTGTTGTGTCCTCAAAGTTTGAATATGAAGATGCCTTGAAGTTTGGAATCTCCAAAGAAAAACTTCACGTCATCCCCATGGGTATCAGAATAGACGATACGGAGAAAACACCGAATGACACCCTGCAACTCCTGTTTGTCGGCCGAATTGCAAGGGTCCGGCGCATCGAATTATTATTACAGGCCGTTGAAAAATTAACGTTCCCCTTTCATTTGACCGTCGCGGGCGGAGAAGAGAAAACCAGTAGCATCACGCGCTCCGGTTATCTAAAAGAATTAAAGGACCTCACAGAAAGGCTCCACTTAAACAGCAAAGTTACTTTTACCGGAAGGAAAACCCAGGAAGAGTTAAAGAACTATTACCAAATGGCAGATATCTTCTTGTACCCTTCTAAATACGAAAACTTTGGACAACCGCTCATTGAGGCCGGAGCGCACGGCCTGCCGATTGTTGCCACTGCGGTGGGTGTCGCTCGGGATATCGTCGTAGATGGGGAAACCGGCTATCTGACCTCTGGCGACCCAAAAGCAATTAGTGAGGGCATTCATTTATTGCAGGACAGCAACCTCAGGCGGCAAATGGGCTCCCAAATCAAAAACCTTATCAGAGAAAAATTTAACTGGGAAAATATCATGGACCAGTATCTCGCCCTTTATAATTCTTTTTAACCCTTAGACCTAAAATCACCTGAGATTCCAGTTTTTTTTCAATCCGGCCATGCCCTCTTCTAATTTCCGAGGCGAATAGGAGATTAACGCTGAGGTCTTTCTTATATCCAAATTTTTACTGCACAATAACCGGGGAATCTGATCGGGAACCAGTACTTTCAAATCTAAACCAGACGCGATCACCGCCGCAAATTTTACAAAACCCACTGGCAAATGCAGTTTGAACCTTCTGACCCCAAAAATTTTCGCAATTCGGTCTACCAGTTCATCAAAAGTGAACTCTTCCGGACCAGCCAGGTTAATTGTTTCATTCACGAGTTTTTCATCTGAAATTGCTTGCGCCATGGCAGACACCACATCATCAATATAAACAGGGCTGAGCCTGGCTTGCCCTGTACCAATCACCGGAACAAAAGGGAATCTCCGAACCCAATGGATCAAACGGTTGATCGTATCGCCCGCCTCCTGACCATAAACTTCAGAGGGGCGCAGGATGAGCCATTGAAGCCCTGACTTTTTAACACATTCCTCTCCTTCCAGTTTACTACGGGCATAGCCTCCACCCTCCGCGGAGGCAGTGCATGAACTAATGTAAATTAATCTTTTAACCCCTGCGAAAGCACAAGCGTCTACTAAATTTTGTGTTCCAGAAACGTTTGTCAGAAAATATTCTGACTCCCGGGCACTGCGAGTCAACGCCGCCAGGTGGACCACTGTGTCAATCCCGTCAACGGCCCCTGCCAGCAAATCCGGGCTGTCAAGGCTCCCCTTCCTGACTTCACATCCTGAAATATTTACCAACGAATGGTGAACCATGGCCACGATTTTCAGATCCGGGTAATCAAACAAACACTTTATGAGAGCGCGCCCTATACCACTTGATGCTCCTGTTAAAAGAATATTCATTGACCGCAATCAGGAGAAAAAATTTTCTCCTTTTTCCCATAAAAATAAAACATGGCCGCCAGACGGTGGGAGCTCTTGTATTTATTCAAAAGGATCCGGTCAATAATTTTGCAAGGCTTCAAAAATGGGAGAAGTAGAAGATAAACAATCTGGTACAACTTATCCGAATTGAAAGAAAACAAAATGGACAACCAACCATGCAAAGCTTCAATAAGAGTCGCCGTGGGTCCCCCAAGAACACCAACCTGGATAGAAGTGAACTCATTCATAAGACTTTTTAGTCCCTCCTGGGTCCAGCGATTCAGATCGATGGGAGCTTCATGATACGGATACATGAACGGAGCCGTGATGAACACTTCCCCCCCCTGGTTTCAAGGCTTTAAAAATTTCTGCCGCCATTCGCCCTGGGTCCTCAACATGCTCAGACAGTTGCATACACTGCACTGCATCAACAGAATTTTCCCGAAACGGAAGATGGTGTACGTCCGCACACAAGGAAACTCCCTTCATCGGATAATAGTCCACATTCCAAAAATTATCTTCCATTGAATCAGCACCTGCCCCTAAATTCAGTTTAAGAGACTTGTCCCGGTTTTTTTCAAGGAAGACCCTGTGAGCCGAATAGTCTTCATAGAAATGGTCAACGTAATTGGCAAGAAATCGGGTTAATTTTGGGGATTGTTTAACGAATGCTTTTATCGGAAGGATAATGGAATCTTTTTGCAATGCGTCCTGCCTCTTATTTATATCTTGGCCCTATTGAATAATCGGTACCAGATAAGATTCACGAAAAACTCCAAAACAGACCTTGGCTTAACAAAGGAGGGGCGATAATTTATCTGATGAAAGACGGTGGGGACTTCACCAATTTTAAGATTCATTTTTCCCGCCTGAATCATGATCTCTGCATCAATGAACCAACCGTTGGAATTCAAGTCCATGCGGTTGTAAACCTCACGAGTCATTATTTTAGGTTTTGAGTTGATATCCTTGCAATGGAGACCTGGAAAAAGAATATTAAAAATAATATTGTACGCTACAGAAATAGTTTTTCTATAGAGTCCATCGGCACGTTGGGTTCGAAAGGTTTTGACCAAGTCCAGTTTTTCATCCATGAGTTTTCGGTAAACATGAACCACATCTTCGAAAGGCATTTGGCCGTCGCCATCAATCACCGCGATCACCTCTCCCGTAGCGGCCTCCAAACCACTTTTCATATCCCATCCCATCATACCCTCTTTG
>PCTK01000125.1:0-173 GCA_002786505.1 Nitrospinae bacterium CG22_combo_CG10-13_8_21_14_all_47_10
AAAACACAGAAGTCAAATTTGAGTTCCAGAATGATCTGGTCATAGCAAATCAGGTCCGGCTTGAGCAAATTACCCATTTCCGTGGCCTTCCGTGGTTAAAAAATCTTTTAAAGAGGTCTAAAGTCGGGGGGAAGGTTTTTCATTGGCCGCGCGCCGAGTGGCAGTCATTGGCC
>PCTK01000125.1:219-5131 GCA_002786505.1 Nitrospinae bacterium CG22_combo_CG10-13_8_21_14_all_47_10
GGCAAAGATGACCTTCATGTTTTCTTTGAAAAGGGGGTTGTGGTTGAGCATGGATTTAAAACTGGGTTTGAGCAAAACAAAACAGGAGGTATCGGTCAGGGCTTTGACGGTGGCAGTTCGGCGGGAGTTTGAGACCAAAACGCTTTCACCAAAAAAGTCCCCGGCTTTGAGAACCCCAACTTTTTTGTTCCAGAAGAAATATTTTTTCACCGAGACTTCAACCATACCCTCATGGACTATAAAAAACAAATTCGCCGATTCCCCCTGGTTCACCAGCGTCGTCCCGGCCTTAAAATTGAAACTCCTCATCTGAGAAACAAGTTCCATAAGTTCTGTATTGGAAAGGACTGAAAAAGCCCTGACTTTTTTGAGTTTCTCCGCGAACCAACTCCTATCCTCTTTAAGTAGTGCCTGTACATTTGTTTTCATGATGTCCCTGAAGAATCATTTGCATTATTTCAAGATGCCCCGAACGGTGGAAGCAGGCATCAATATTAAAAGCAATTCGTATGCCAACGATGAACGAAATGACGCAGAAGTCCCCTTAAATCATTAAAAATAAACATTAAAATATTTTATGCGGCCAAAGGATTACGGAGATGAATAGATTTCAGTTTATAGAAAAGTGCGCAGGGTGTATAAAATCTCGACTTCGTGGCACGAAGGCTTAGGTAAAAATATCACGCGGGGCTGGGGGGATTTACAACCTCTCATACAATATCCGGGTTAGTGGATGTCCAGATTTTGTCCGCCACGGAGATTATTGAGAACTGCGGTCATATGGTCGTAGCCCATCTGGTTTTCGAGGGCGGAGAAAGTATCGCGGGCGCGAGTATACCAAATTATGGCTTCGGGAATATTTTCTTCCATTTTCCAGTAAATGCGCCCGATATTTTCAAACAGAACCGCCTGAATCTTGTCAGGCGGTAGGTCTTGCACCAGTGCCACCCCTTTTTTATACCAATCCTTTGCCGAAGCAGACTCACCGCGTTCCATATACAAGTCTCCAGTATCTTTCATGGCCCGGGCCTCGCCCAGCGAATTATCAATTTTTCGATGGTATTTCATAGCCAGGATATAGTGCGCCTCGGCTTCTTCAAATTTTCTCCGGAATTTATACAGGTCGCCGAGGGACTCATAAACCTTGGCGGCTTTCCCCGGTTGGTTTTCTTTTTCAAAGGCGGTGATGGCCTTGCCATAGTTCTCAATGGCACTGTCAAACTCATGGTAGAAAAAATCTTCGGACGCCTGTTGAAGGTAGCGGCCCGCTTCATCTTTAGCGTCTATTGGAGGAGTGATAGACAGAGGCTCCTCCTTTTCCCCATGCGGCAGGATCCAGACAGAAAACCCCATTGCCAACGTCACCGCGACAACAAGAAAATATTTCAGCACTGGCTTGAAGAAAGAATCCATTAAAAATACCTGATATAATGGGGAAGACAGGCTTCATCAGGTTAACACAGGAAAATGCGGAACTTTTAATAACAAGAAGTTATTTTATGCGCTGGCGAACCACAGCATTCCAGGAATGTAAGAGAATGTGGCCACGCCTCTACCGTTAGGTCGGCCCTTAATTTATTTTTCGAGGCTATCTGCGACGGGTTCCAGCAGAACTTTATGAATTTTTTGATCAAATGTTTCCGCGTTGAACGGCTTGACCAGATAATGGCGGATACCCAGTTTCAATGCGTCCTCCATTTTTTCCCTGCAACTTTCCATAGTAATCATGATGAAGGGTGTATCTTTTAGACTTGAGTCACCCTGAATGCCGCAAAACAATTCCAGTCCATTCAAATTAGGCATGTACCGGTCCGCGATAACCAGTTGCATCCTGGCGGAGCGCAATGTCGCAAGTGCCTGTTCGCCATCATCGGCCTCAAAAATATTTTTGATCCCTAACCGCCCCAAATGATGCCGGATTATCCCCCTCGCAAAGGTGTCATCATCGACAATCAAAACACTACAGGTGGAAAACATTGAGCACCCCCCTCCTCAAAAACTGAAGCACTGGTATTTAGTTGGAAAATATGGAGAAATGTTATCATAAACACTTGGAAATGGAAGGAAAATATTTAGACGAAAATCCGAACTCCAATATTCAGCGCAAAGAACCGCCCATTTTCCAGTGTTTTCCAGATATTTTTATATTATTGTTTTTTTTGATTTTAGGGTGCTCCATTTGACTGTTGGAGATTTTGCCCGTTGAGTATAGAATACAGTCGCCTTGAATCCGGCGTATTGTTCCGTTGCATTATCCGGGAAAATTTCCGCTTGTTTGAATGGAGGGCATCCCAACCGAAAGTGGTCGACTTATTTTCCTGAAAAATGCCCTATCCTGAAACAAACCTCTATTAAAATGGGGCTCTTATCTTCTTGAATTTATTAGCCAACAATTATCGGAAATGGGTGATCGAAAAACCCCTTGCCAGCTTGACCCTGGTTTTGCTGGTGGTGACTGGTTTTTCTTATTACATCCCAAACTTCAAACTCGATGCTTCCGCCGAGTCTCTCGTTCTGGAAAACGATACTTCGTTGCAATACTATCGAGCCATCAGCAAAGCCTACGGCTCCGACGATTTTTTGATAATCACTTACGCTCCGTTCAAGGATTTGATGTCTGACGCAGTGCTGGCGGATTTAAAATTGCTGAGCGATGAGCTTGCCGGTCTGGACCGGGTTCACTCCATTGACAGCATTCTTAATGTTCCCCTGCTGAACAGCCCGCGTGTTGAAATTTCCAAGCTCGATACCGATATCCGCACTCTGGAAACCCCCGGTGTAGACCGGGAAATGGCCCGCAAGGAATTCCTCGAAAGCCCTATTTACAAAAACCTGCTACTGAGTCCAGATGGGGAGATCACGATTGTCCGGATTAATTTCAAACGGGATGAAAAATATTTTTCACTGATGTATCGGCGCAATGACCTGCGCGACAAAAAAAAGGAGTTTGGCCTCAGCAAAGATGAAAAGGTGTTATTTGCCAAAGCCCAAAAAGAGTTCCTTGATTATCACGCCCAGGTACTCGACGACGAGGACCGCCTCATAAGAACGGTTCGAGACATCATGGATCGACACCGCGACCATGCCGAGATGTTCCTCGGCGGGGTTCCCATGATCACTTCCGACATGATCGGCTTTATCGAGCACGATCTGGAAACATTCGGGTTGGGGGTGCTGGCTTTTCTCATCCTGATACTCAGCCTGTTCTTTAAAAAATTTCGCTGGGTGCTCCTGCCCATGGGCTGTTGCATCATCACCGTTCTGGTGATGGTAGGCTTTTTAGGATTCATGGATTGGCGGGTGACCGTAATTTCATCCAATTTCGTTTCGATCCTGCTAATCATCACTATGTCCGTGACCATCCATTTGATCGTGCGTTACAGGGACATCAACGACACCAACCCCGGCCAAAGCCAGAAGGATTTAGTCTGGCAAACAGTCTGCCTCATGGTTCAGCCTTGCTTTTATACCTCCATCACCACAATCGTCGCGTTTATCTCGCTCCTTATCAGCGGCATTCGTCCGGTGATCGATTTTGGCTGGATCATGACCATAGGCATCGCCCTGGCATTCGGACTGAACTTCATATTTTTTCCGGCGGCACTGGTTTTATTGCAACCAGAACCACCCGGGTTCGCCAAAGACGGCACTCGCAACTTCACCCTCGCCGTTGCAGGATTCACCAACCGCCACCGCAAATCCATCTTGTATGGCTCACTTTTTATTGCTGTAGTAAGCGCTATCGGGATTTCCAAACTGGAGGTGGAAAACCGTTTCATCGACCATTTTAAAAGCAACACTGAAATCTACCGAGGGATGGAAGTGATCGACCAACAGTTAGGCGGCACCACTCCGCTCGACATTGTTATGGACCCGGACCAGAAGTATTTTGATTACCTCAAAGAAGCCAAAGCAAAAAGCGCGGAAGACGCGATTGCTGACCCTTTCGCTGACGAAGCGGAAAAAGTGGAAGACAACTATTGGTTCAACTCCAACATGCTGGACCGGGTAGAAAAAATCCATGACTACCTGGAAAGCCTTCCAGAGGTCGGCAAAGTCCAATCCATCTCCACCCTGATCAAAGTCTTCACGCAACTCGACAAAGGCAGGAAACCGGACGATTATGACCTGGCGCTGATCCGCAAACTCATGCCTGACAATGTTAAAGATTCCCTGGTCAATCCTTACCTGTCTCCAGATGCCAACCAGATCCATATTAATATGCGATTGATCGAGTCAGACCCCACCCTGAGGCGATCACAACTGATAGAAAAAATCCGCACCCATCTTGTGGAAGAATTGAAGTTCGCCCCTGAGACCATCCACTTTACCGGGATGGTGGTGCTCTATAACAACATGTTGCAAAGCCTTTACCGTTCACAGATTCTCACCATCGGCGTGGTTTTTGTTTCCATCATGTTCATGTTCATGATTTTGTTCAGAAGTGTGCCATTGGCGGTAATCGGCATCATTCCCAACCTCCTGGCGGCGGGCACGGTATTGAGCCTCATGGGATGGATGGGAATACCACTGGATATGATGACCATCACCATAGCCGCTATCACGGTGGGGATCGCCGTGGACGACACCATCCATTACATCCACCGTTTTCAAACCGAATTCGCGACCGACCAGGATTACCTTGCAACCATGAATCGGTGCCACGGAAGCATCGGTAAAGCCATGTATTACACCTCGGTGACCATCACCCTTGGTTTTTCTATCCTGGCTCTTTCCGAGTTCATGCCCACCATTTACTTCGGCCTGCTGACCGGAGCCGCGATGGTGGTGGCACTGATCGGCGCTCTCACCCTTCTCCCATTGCTGATCGTTGTCTTCCGTCCCCTCCGGGCCACGCCCGGTGGGAAGGAGCAATGACCCATCCAGCCAGGAAGACATCTTTGCCCGCAAA
>PCTK01000001.1 GCA_002786505.1 Nitrospinae bacterium CG22_combo_CG10-13_8_21_14_all_47_10
GAGTCCCTCCTGATGGTTGATGATTTGTTTTCTTCATGATATAGAAAGCACTCATAAGTTTTGATTTAAGGAAGAGCGATGAGCGAAAATTGCAGGTTTAAAAATGTTGAAGAAATTTTTGAAGGCCGCTTGCGCGGCAATCAATTGATGCTCAGTGGTAAGGGGCTTAACCCTGAAGAAGCACGGCTATTATGGCAGGCTCCCAGAATGATGGAGGTCAGTTGGTTGGATTTGGATGATAACAATCTGGGCGACGAGGGAGTTCGAGAGCTGGCCGAATGCGCATTTTTGGAAAATGTTCAATATTTGAACCTCAACCAAAATAAAGTCGGCGATGAGGGTTTGAAATACCTGGCTGACGCCGCACATTTGGGAAAACTCAAGCGTCTGCATTTGAAGGGAAATCCTGTTAAAGGGGACGGCCTGCTCTCCTTATTCAATTCTGAAATGCTGGTGAATTTGTCTACCTTCCAGGTTCATGAAGGTTGGACTTGTAAAAAAAGGGAAGGGTGGCGATATAAGCCACAATCCTGACTCATGCCTTATACTTTCAGCCAACTACATATTCATATTTCAGCGCAAGACCGGCCCGGAATTCTGGCCGAATCTTTGGCCTTCATCGTCGAGACAGGTTGGAATGTGGTTGATATCAAGCAATTTGTCTTCAACGGACTGCTCAATCTTTCCATTTTACTGGATGGTTGTGATGAAAGCCGAATTCCACCTCTGCGTGAGGCACTTTCTGCCTATGCTGAGGAAATGAATTTTAAGGCCACCGTCTATCCCTGGGAAACCGATACCCGGCCAGATGCTCCCTATGCCCACCGTTCGGTGGTGACTTTGCTATGTGATTCCATGCCATCTGCGGGTTTTCTGGAAATCACCAGGATATTCGCCGATCTCGATATCAACATCCTGCGTATTGAGCAATTGGGGTCGGGAGATGTCCACGCCCTGGAGTTTGTGATTGGAACCCGTGAGGCCCACTCATCGGAAGAGGTATTGGACGCTCTGGTGAAGTTCAAGGAAAATTACAGGGTCGACATCGCGGTTCAGGAGGAAACTTATTTCAGGCGCAACAAAAGATTGATTGTGCTGGATGCCGATATGACCTTCCTGCAATGTGAAGTCATTGATGAATTGGGAAAGCTAGCCGGAGTAGGGGAGGAAATGGCGGCAATCACCCATCAGGCTATGAATGGAGAAATTGACTTCGAATCGGCGTTGCGCCAAAGGGTAAAGCTTTTACAAGGTCTGCCGGTGGAAAGCTTGGAGCAATTATCCAATGTTCTTCCCCTGACACCGGGGGCCGAGTCCCTTGTCAAAATTCTCAAATATCTGGGGTATAAGATTGCCCTTGTCAGTGGCGGGTTCCAATTCTTTATCGACAAGATTCGCGATAACTATGGCTTGGACTATGGCATCGCCAATCAGTTGAAGATTGAAAATGGCAAGGTCTCTGGTGAGCTTGAAGGGCAGATCATCGACGCGGAGGCTAAGGAAAATGCTCTGGTTTCTCTGGCGGAAAAAGAAGGCTTTTCCCTACGCCAGGTGGTGGCGGTTGGAGATGGAGCTAACGATATCAAAATGCTGGCACGGGCAGGACTGGGAATTGCCTTCAACGCTAAACCCATCGTACAACGCCAGGCGCGGGCCAGCATTAACCAGTCCGATTTGAAATTAATTCTTTATTTTTTGGGGGTTAATGGTAAAGACCTTAATGAATTGGATGAGATTGTTGGCCAAGGTAAATTGCAGTTCTGGCCTAAAGGCTGATGGAGAAAATGCCTGAAAAAATTAACTGGGCTGGTTTTTGTAGGTTAAGTCTTTAATCCATAAGCACCATGCCAATGGCATGGGTTGGAGTGCAGGGGGTTTGTGGGCCGAGGTCATCCCACCCGTTATTGTGGATGGTTCCATTCACATCAATGCCACAGGCTTGCAAAGTGGGTCGGGCTTTTTCAGGAAACTGGCAATTTGTTGCAATGGTGCAGGGTTCACACAGGTTGCAGGGCTGGGCAGATAAGGCGAAAGCTCTGCTAAACCCTTTTTCCTTTAAAAGCTTTTCCAAATGGATAACAATTTCCCTTACATTTGTTTCGGGACTGGCATTGATGAGTAGGGCCTTTTCGTAGTCAACAAGGATTTCTGACATTTCCTCCGCATTAGGAGCATATGGGGGACAGGTAAGAAGTGATCCATAATGAGAACAACCATATTGGCATTGAAGTTTCATCCAATGGCCCATGGATATGGTTTTCGTTAAGATCACTTTTGCTTTCGTGCAACCTAACCGTGTAGCTTCCTGAATCAACTCCTGATTCGAACGAATGTTTTCGGGCAGGGCTTTTATGTTTCCAGAAGGCATGAGCTTTTCCGTTTCCGCAGTTTCTTTATTTTCTTTGTCCTGTTATTATTTAGTGGATGGGCTTGAGGGTCAAGGCAAGAAATTACTTCGAGGAGTTGCCACGGCAAATTTTCGAAAACCAACCTGTTTCGAACTTATCATTTTAAGTGTTTAAAATTAAGAGGTTATCGCTTTAAATTTGCGGGTGTCAGGCACTCAAATCTTACGGACTGGAATACAACAACAACGGATGAGAAATGGAATTTCCCTTTAAGGCAATTGGTTTTGACTGGGCATATACCTTGGTGGATTTGGGGAAAGAAGATGACCGGTTCCCTTTGGAAAAAGTTTTTGCCTTTCTTCGAGGCAAACAAATTACCCTGCCTGATTTCGAAGTTTTCCTAATGAAGTCTCAGTCGTTGTTCAGGTCTATGATAGAGCTATCCCGGACCACCCACCGCGAAGCCCGCTATGAAGAAGTTTTACACTATCTGCTCTTCTATTTTAAAGTGCCCTGGCAGGGAAAGGCCTCGCTTCAGGAAATTTTGCAGGTCTACTATGAAGAGGTCTACCGGGAAAGGGAGATATTCCCCGAGGTGGTTGCTGTTCTTGAACAATTGTGCAGGCAAGGGGTTTGCATGGGAATCATTTCCAACACGACCAATCCGGTTTTTATGAAGGAATTAGAACTGGAAAGCTCCGGTTTGAAGAAGTATTTTGACTTTTCCATTTATTCATCAGGAGTCCCCTTTCGCAAGCCGCACCCCTCCATTTTTGAACTGGCGATCAGCCATTTCCAATTACCGCCTTCAGAAATTCTTTTTGTGGGAGATAATCCTTCCGCAGATATTTCAGGGGCTCAAGGAGTGGGAATGAAAACAGCCTGGCTGAACCGCAGGAAGGAGAGGGCTGATATCCGCCCGGACTATGAGCTAACTTCTCTGGAAGACTTGTTGCGGATTCATTGGGTTGAAGCATGAGTCATAAGTTCTTTGTTCCGGGAGAACAAATTGTCAATAACAAAGTGACAATTACCGGATCAGATGTTTCGCATATCAGAACTGTACTAAGATTGAAGGCGGGTGAATCTATTCAAATTATCAGTGATTCGGATAAACTGTTCACCGTTCGGCTGGTTGAGGTTCAAGCCAGGGAGATTCAGGGAGAAATCATAGCTTCTGAAAAATTTGATATTGAGTCTCCCTTGGCGGTGCATTTGGGGCAGGCATTGACCAAAGGAAACAAGTTTGATGTGATTTTGAGAAAATCCGTGGAACTGGGAGTGTGTTCCATCACTGCTTTAACCACTGAGCGATGCGTAATAAAAACACATCAAGTGGAAAATAAAATCAGGCGCTGGAAAAAAATTGCGCTGGAAAGCTGTAAACAATGCGGTCGAACCCGTGTTCCCAGGGTGGAAGAAGGTGTGGAAAACCTGGAGACTTTTTGCCGCAAAAATAATGATCGGGATCTCAAACTGATCTTTTGGGAAATGGAGGAGAAAGTTTCCCTCAAAAACCTGAAGCCCGACCCCATACCACGTTCTGTCGCTGTTTTGATTGGACCTGAGGGCGGATTCAGTCCGCCTGAGATAGAGAAGACCCGGGAATATGGGTTTCAGACCGTGAGTCTGGGGCCTCGGATACTCCGAGCGGAAACGGCCCCTGTTGTCGCATTGGCTCTTTTACAGGCACTTTGGGGTGACCTGTAAAAACCTGATTACTATTGAGTCGAAATTGAGTTTATATTGGAAACCTTAAATCTATGGCCAGACGATGACCTATCAATGCAAGCTGGAAATTTTTGAAGGCCCTTTAGACCTGCTTCTCCATTTAATAAAAGAGCAAAAGTTGGATATTTACGATATTCCCATTGCTCAAGTTACTCGTCAGTATATGGATTATCTGGAGATGTTGCAGGAGTTGAACCTTGATCTGGCAGGGGAATATTTGGTCATGGCCGCTGAACTGGCGCGTATTAAATCAAAAATATTGTTGCCAGCACCTGAAGTCGGTGACGAATTTGATGCTGGGGGTGGGGAAGACCCGCGTGCGGAATTGATGCGCAGGCTACAAGAGTATCAACGCTATCGGGACGCGGCATTTGAACTGAGGCTGAAGGAACACGACCGGCAACAGGTTTTTGTGCGAGGCGGGCAGATTGAAATTGAGGAAAGCTCTGAGGATAAAGAGTCAGTGTCTGCATCGGTTTTCGATCTGCTCAAAGCCTACCAAAAAATCCTGAATACCAAATCGTTTGAAAAAGATTATGAAATTGAAATCAACGAAATGTCGGTCACCGACCAGATTCAGCATATTATGGAGATTCTCAACTCTTCGGAAAGTGTTACGTTTGAATCCCTGTTTACGGTGCTGAATACCAGGCAGGAGGTTGTTGTGACGTTTCTTGCTATTCTGGAGTTAATGCGTCTTAAATTATTGCGTGTTCAACAGGTTCGTCACTTTGAAACAATCCGGATTTATAAGTCCGCAGACCAGGAGACCCAGGATGCTATATTGGCAGAATATCACCGAAGCATGAGTTCGGAATCTCAGGAGTGATGACTTCCGACCTGATATCCTCATTGCGCTTCCTGTTGGTGCACGCGAAGGCGCGAAGACGCGAAGTTGGTGTGCTTGTTGACGACTTGCTGGAGGCCGTCCTTCGGAGCGGTGCGCCGACTTCAGCTCGACGATCAGTTGTCCATCGACCACAATCGCGGCCACTTCCTCGATATCCCTTCGCGCCTTCGCGTGAGACATGAATCTCAGACATTGACCCGCTCCTGTTCAATGTAGGTAGGGGTCTTGAATTAGCAACAGAGTCCCAATTTTATAACGGTACGGCTTAATTTTTACGTGCAAGCCCTCGAAGAGAGCCTTC
>PCTK01000023.1 GCA_002786505.1 Nitrospinae bacterium CG22_combo_CG10-13_8_21_14_all_47_10
GATGAATTTGTGGCCAAAGCGCTGAACTTGAGTCTTTCTGAAGTCGCTAAGTTTCGCAACGCGTTGCAGGAAAATAAATAAACTTTGCTCACCATATTTTTGTCGCCCGGGTCGTGACCCGGGAAATTCCCCCCGGATTACGCGCTTCGCGCTAATCCGGGCTACACTTTTCTCAAAAAAATTTAGGCGGCCAGTTTTACAGGATGAGGAGAATTGGCCTGCATTGGCCACGTAGGGTTGAATAATACGGTTTTATGACGCATTAAGCGTGACGCATGTTGCGTCATGTCTATCCGCATGATAACACCCTCTTTTTGGAGTAGCCTAATTAGGTGAATAAAATGACACATAAAACAGAAATATATTTTCCTACAGGTATTGTTACCGGAAGCGCTTTTTGTAATAGAGAAAATGAGCGTGATTATTTAAAAAAAAGGTTAGACCAAAAAGAAGCTGAAGGACGGCCGTGGCCAGGGCCTCGATGACCTGGTGCTTAGATAATAAAAAACCCTATAATAAGGGTCGCGAGTTCAAACCCGCCGTTAGCGCGGCTTTGCCTTGCTAGGCGTCTGAATAATTACAAATCAATTTTGCAATTGATATTTCTTAATGGCTTGTTGAGGCACAACAACCCCGTGTCCTGGCATTTTAGGTAGCTTTATTTTTCCGTCTTTAATATTGAAATCATGGGTAAATAAATCTTCAGGAAAAAAATCAATGTGTTCGATGTAATGGCTATCGCAAAGTCCAGCTAGACTGCAAGATAGCTCATGAAATAAATGTGGACCTAAAATTAAATTTGCATCGTTAATTATTTTGGCTGAACGCTTAAATCCAGTTATTCCACCTTGATAAATAACATCAGGTTGTAATATTTTGGCGGCTTTTAAAGTACAGACATCTTGAATCGCCCAGTGACAATTCATATTTTCACCGGTCGCAATTGCTACAGGACTGAGTTCAGCTAACCTGGCCAGTTCTGTGATGCTATTGCTAAATAGGGGCTCTTCAAACCAGGCGACATCGAAATCAGCTAACCGTTTGCTTATTTCAATGGCGGAATCAAAATCATAATATTGATTAGCATCAACCGATAATGTCAGATCGTTACCAAACGTATGACGTAAAAATTTTATTCTTTCGAGATCATTGTCGCAGCCAATGCGCATTTTAAAATGATGACAGCCACGATCTAAATACCAAGCAACGTCTTCTTTCATTTCTTGATGAGTATCAGTTAACCATCCGCCATTACCATAAGGCACAACGAAATCTTTTTTGATATTAAATAATTGATGGAGAGGTTTGTTTTCATGTTTAGCCTGAATATCCCAGGCGGCTAAGTCAATCGCGGCTAACGCATAGAGTGCATAACCAGATTGTAAATGATTACGTTTATGTAGCCAAAGGTGTTGCCATAAGGCTTCGGGTGAAACAAATCCTTGTTGCAATAATTTTTCAGAAAAGAGAGTATGAATACAATTTTCTATTATATTAATATCAGCTAGCGTAGATGCTCGAAGCAGCCCCTGTCCTTCAATGCCGGTATCCGTTTGCAGTAAAAAAAGAAGGCAATAAACATGCTCAAGGTGAACATGTCTGGTTTTCATCAGCTTATTTAAAGGAACTTTTAGTTTGATGGTATTTAATGAGCTGAGTTTCACGGTTATCACAATTTAATTCAAATTGAGTTCTATTATAAACAAAACGACCTGTAATAAAAGATAGAGTCGCGTGGCCAATGAATAGAGAGCCAGAAACTTTTCGTAAGTTTGAGTTTGTTGATTTTAAATGGTACCGAGGGTCGGACTCGAACCGACACGTTGTCGCCAACACCGGATTTTGAATCCGGCGCGTCTACCAATTCCGCCACCCCGGCACACAGGATCGCCAGTATATCAAAGGATTAGGGTATGGCAAGCTTTTCGGTTTCTTTTTTAGCGGCGAATGTTTAGCCTTGCAAGCGATGCTGCGAGCTGACTAGCATCATCGGCCTGTTGCTGAGCATCGCGGGCTGCTTGGGCCTGTTGGTTTTGCTTCAATAAACCTAGGACTGTTACTCTGGCTGTGCGGCCGCTAGAAGGGGTATCGTTGGCTGTTGGCGCTGGGTTGTTATTCATTTTGCTCTTCCTTGTTGGAGTTTGCTCACTGATGAGTATACCGTAATTGCCTGGCTTACCCTAACGCTAAAGCTCGAAAAACAACTTGCCGGCTATCTCAACCAATCCCGCGCAGGCAAAAAGTCGGTGTACAGCTTGGCTTCTGCGCTGCCGGGGGTGGGTTGCCAGTCGTATTTGAAGGTGACTTCAGGCGGTAGCGACATCAAGATCGACTCAGTTCGGCCTTTGGATTGCAGGCCAAAAATCGTGCCGCGGTCATAGACGAGGTTAAACTCCACATAGCGCCCACGACGGTAACGCTGAAAATCTTTGTGCTGATCCGTAAACGGTGTGTGTTTGCGTTTTTCAACGATCGGAATATACGCTTGAGTGTAATGCTCGCCGATGCTTTGCATGAGCGAAAAACAGCGTTCAAAGCCACCTTCGTTTAAATCATCGAAAAACAAGCCGCCAACACCACGCGCTTCACCACGGTGAGGCAGGTAAAAATACTCATCGCACCAGCGTTTGTATTCGGGGTAAACCTGCTCGCCAAAGGGCTCGCAAGCGTCTTTCGCGGTTTGGTGCCAGTGTATGCAGTCTTCTTCAAAGCCATAATAGGGGGTTAAATCAAAGCCGCCGCCAAACCACCAAATGGGCTCTTGATCTTTAGGCGTCACACAAATAAAACGCACATTGGCGTGTGAGGTCGGCACGAACGGATTGTTGGGGTGGATAACCAGCGAGACGCCCGTGGCTTCAAACGGGCTGTCTTCTGGGATGTGAATACGGCCATCAGTGGCCTTTTTAGGCAGCCTGGCACCTTTAACGTGAGAAAAGTTCACGCCGCCTTTTTCAAACACCGCACCGTTTGCGATCACCCGGGTTCGTCCGCCACCACCGCTTTTATGTTCCCAGAGGTCTTCTTCAAAGCGTGCGTGGCCATCGCTGATTTCTAGCGCCTGGCAAATGCGATCTTGCAGGCCCATCAGGTAGTTTTTAACTGTTTCAAGCTGTGTGTTCATGCTTTTTGCCTCGTGGATTTGCTTGGGCTGAAATATACCTAATTACTGTGCCAGAAAGGATGATTTATATCAATCCGCCAGGTAAAATGTGCCCAAAACTGGATGAGCCCTATGATTACTATCACAGACAGCGCGCAAGCGTACCTAAAAAAATTGCTTGAAAAAGAGCGTGAGAAAAACCCGGATGTGGCGATCCGCGTTGAAGCGATTGATTTAGACACCCCGTTTGCAGAATGCGGCGTACGGTTTTTCGTGCCGGGCCCTGAGAATACGGAAGACTTAATTTTGGATTTTCCGGGGTTTCAAGTCTTCGTAGAAGGCAAAAGCGTGCCTTACCTGGAAGAGACTAAAATCGACCTGGAGAAAAATGGCCTGTCGCAGGAACTGGTGATGACCACCCCTAAGCTGAATCCTTTGAATTATTTGGGCGATGATGCGCCGCTGTTTGAGCGCGTGGTCTTTTTTATTGAATCTGAAGTAAACCCTGAGTTGGCGGGGCACGGTGGTATGGTGCGTTTGGTGGAAATCACCGGCGCCAATGAGGCCGTGCTGCAATTTGGTGGTGGCTGCCAGGGCTGCAGCATGGCGGACATCACATTGAAGCAGGGTATAGAGAAGAACCTCTGCGATCGCTTTCCCGAAATCATCGCAGTGTTGGATGCCACGGATCACGCTTCTGGCGATAACCCTTACGCATAAGGAGAGGCTATGAACCTTTGTCGAGTATTTGAAGAAAAAATTAAACAGATGGTGCCAATGACAGCGTATACGGATTTTGTCGTTGATGATGTGAGTGAGGCTCGTTGTGCACTTACGATTCCTTTAACCCAAAAAACCACGAACCATGTTCAGTCTTTGTATTTGGGGGCTTTGGCCATGGGGGGTGAACTAGCGCCGGGCATTTTGGCGCTGTATTTTATTGAGCTATCCCAGCAGCCCATTGTTTTGGTGTTTAAGGATATGCACATGGATTTTCTTAAGCGTGCCGATACGGATGTCACCTTTGTGTGTGATGATGCGGCGAGTTTAAAAGCCTTGGTTAATCGGGCGGTACAAAGCGGCGAACGTGAAGAAGCCGCGGTTGAGGCGCGGGCTTTAAGCGCTGATGGTGAGACAATTTTCGCCTTGTTTAAATTGACGGTTTCGATTAAATTAAAAGCCTAATCATAAGGAGATTAGCTATGAGAAGTTTACCTAAATTTGCGTTTATTATTCCGGCCTGCGTTGCGCTTGCAGCGTGCAGCAGTATTGCAAAGGAGCAAACCAAGTTTCAAACCAAAACCTTAGCCGATGGCAGTACGCTTCATTACAATGTGAATGTCGCGCC
Source organism: Nitrospinae bacterium CG22_combo_CG10-13_8_21_14_all_47_10 (assembly GCA_002786505.1). Taxonomy (GTDB): domain Bacteria; phylum Nitrospinota; class Nitrospinia; order Nitrospinales; family VA-1; genus LS-NOB. The sequence continues at coordinate 4,452 of PCTK01000023.1, forward strand.
GACTAAAGCTTGGGGTTGCCGTCGCGTTGGTAAAACGTTAACGGACAGCTGGGGTGCGGTCCAAACCAAGGCGCAGTTTCACTTTGGCGGCCCTGTTGAATATATGGCGGGCGAAGGTGTGGATTACCTCAATAAGAACCCTGTGCATGCAAACTACATGAACATCAATTTACCTGCTGATGTGAGTGTGGCTGATGTCGAAGTGACCGCGTTTAAAAAGGCGCATGTGTACTTTTATCAGTGTAAAAAAATCAACCCTGAGAATCGATTGGGCCGTCAAAGCGGTGTAGAGATTAGTTAAAGTGATTTGGCGCGCCATGCCGATACGGGTCGGCTGGCCCGCTGCGTTTTTCATGGCTTTCAAGGGAGGGGTGGTGTGTCGCCTTATCTTAAAATGGTGTTGCTGTTAGTTTGCTCAAACACCTTTATGACCTTTGCGTGGTATGCGCACTTGAAAAATTTAGCTGGAAAACCTTTATTACTCGCTGTCGTCGTCAGCTGGGGGATTGCGTTTTTTGA